>JAHFLO010000027.1 GCA_023244855.1 Candidatus Harrisonbacteria bacterium
TCTCCCTCGCCGAGGAAATCGTTTAATAAAAAATACGCCGTAGGGCGTATTTTTTATTGTCCGCGTAATTCTTTTATTTTTCGCAGGGCTTCGGCTTCACGTGCTTCTTTTTCGGCTTGGTTCCAGTTTGCGCCTACGGTAAGCGGCACCTGCAGATTAAGCATGACCGCCTTGTATGGTGTTTGCGCCTCCATGCGGTTTACGAAATCTGCATCTTCCATGCCGCCCAAGGCATCGCATACCGGATCAAATCCGTCCTTAAGCGGTCCCGCAAAAACCGCGCGGCGGATCACCATGCCGGTGTTGCGCGGCACGGCATACGAGGACCCAAGGGGTACTTCGCTGTCGTTTTTTATTCCTTTAAAGCTTGTTCCCACGACGCCAACCGTAGGGTCTGCAAATGCGCGGAGCATTGCTTCTAAGTGCGGGCGCTCGAACGCCGCCTCAACAGAGCAGGGGAAAATGAATTGGTGTGGAGCGCCGGCTGCATCGAGGTGCCGTAGGGCGGCGTTGAGCGGTAGCGACCAAAAATAAAGCCCTGTATCAAGGGAAAGTACCGTTATCCGGTTTGCCGGAATCCCTTCTAAAAGGCGTGTCGTATAATCAGTATCTTTTGCCGCATTTATTAGTATGAGTACGTGAGGTAAAAAAGTGAGCAGAGCGTCAATCCGCCGGCGTATTTCAGGGTTATTCCACGTACGTACAACGGCTACGGTTACGCCCAATGAGTCCATTTGCATGTACAAGCATAGCGCGTCCGCCTACACCCGGAAAGGGCTTTTTATAAGGTATTTTTAAAGCTGGTTTTGCGCTTGATAAAAGTGCCGACATCGGATATACTCTTCTTATTCACTAAACCCATGAAGATCCACAAGGGAGACCTAGTACAGATGATGGTGGGAAAAGATGCCGGAAAACAGGCTAAAATTTTGCGCGTTGAAAAAGTTTCCGGCAAGGTCCTCGTGGAGGGTTTAAATATGTTGAAGCGCAACAAGAAGCCGCGCGCGCAGGGAGGTAAGGGCGAGATCGTTTCCGTGCCGCGGTTCGTAGCGGCAGCGAACGTTATGGTTATTTGCCCGAAGTGCGGCAAGCCGTCACGCATGGGTAGCGTAGGTACGGGCGAAAAAAAGGCGCGCATGTGCAAAAAGTGCAAAGCGGCAATTTAATACTATGGCAGTAAAACAAACCATAACCGCGCAAAGCGTATTACATAAGATAGTGGTGAACGTCGGTGTCGGCCGTATGGCGACTTCGAACGCGCACTTCGATGAAAAAGTTCTTCCGGAAATCGTTTCCGAATTTAAGGCTGTAACCGGCCAAAAGCCAGCGCTTCGCCACGCGGTAAAATCTATCGCCGGATTCAAGCTTCGGCAGGGGACGGTCGTTGGTATGAACGCAACCTTACGCGGTAAGCGCATGCGCGACTTTTTAGAGCGGCTTAACGCCATCGTCTTCCCCCGCGTACGTGACTTCCGTGGGATACCCACGAAGTGTATCGACGCAAACGGCAACCTTACGATTGGTATTCGCGAACACGTTGCTTTTCCCGAAATCGTCCCTGAAAATTCCAAAGTCGATTTCGGTATGGAGGTCACGTTGGTACTCAAGGTGCAGGATAAGGACAAGGAGCGTGCCGTGGCACTGTACCACACGCTCGGCATTCCACTCCAGAAGCCGAAGGAGGTAAAAGCAAAGACTAAATAATATTCATATATAAACTATGCCTAAAGCATCCGTCATCGCCCGATCAAAAAAAGAGCCGAAGTTCGGCACCCGCGCCGTGCGCCGCTGTTTCAAGTGCGGCCGTAAGCACGGGTATATGCGTAAGTTCGGGCTGTGCCGCATCTGCTTCCGCGAAATGGCGGGTAAAGGTTTAATTCCGGGCGTAACCAAATCGAGCTGGTAAAAACAACAATATGTATACCAACGTATTAACGATGATAAAGAACGCGCAGGCGGCCAAAAAGGAAACGCTTAAGGTTCCGTTTTCGAACATGGATTTGATGATTCTCGAACTCCTGCAGAAGTACGGCTACATCGCAGCTGTTAATAAAAAGGGCAGGATGCCGAAGCGCGCCTTGGAAATCGTCTTGAAGTATGGCGAGGGAAAGACTGGCTTTATCCGCGGCGTATCGCACTTATCCGTGCCATCCCGCCGTATCTATGCCGGCGCGCAGGAATTGCGCCCCGTAAAGCAAGGCTTCGGCTTGGGTGTTATTTCTACCCCGAAAGGCATCATGGCGTACCAAGATGCGCGCAAACAGAACGTCGGCGGCGAGCTCTTGTTCGAAATCTGGTAACAAGACGAATTATCTGCTATATTTAAGAACTATTTAAAACCATGTCAAAGATCGGCAAAAAACCAGTAACGATTCCCGCAGGCGTCACCGTTGAGGAAAAGGCGGGTTTTGTCATGGTTAAAGGCAAAGGCGGTGAGCTTAAGTTCCCGCTTTTGCCGCATTGTGCCGTTTTAATTCACGACGAAGCCGGCGTAAAAGAAGCACGCGTTTCGATTATGAGCGCGGACAGGCAGGCGCAGGCCAACTGGGGTACGATGGCGGCTTTGATAAAGAACGCGGTGCATGGCGTAAACGCCGGCTACGAAAAGAAGCTTCAGCTCGAAGGTATTGGTTATCGTGCTTCCGTTGAAGGTAAATCCGTCGTGCTTGCGCTCGGCTTCAGCCACCCCGTTAACTTCCCGCTGCCGGAGGGTATTACGGCTGTTGTCGTAAAAAACATCCTCACTATTTCCGGTATTAATAAAGAGATTGTGGGTAAAGTGGCCGCCGACATCCGCAAATTAAAGAAGCCGGAGCCGTACCAAGGCAAGGGCATCCGTTACGTGGGCGAGTTCGTCCGCAGGAAGGCCGGTAAGAAGGCAGCTGCGGCAGGTGCTAAAGCATAATCCAAAAAGATATGAAACGAGTTAACGCCATCAATAACCAGCGGGAACGCCGCAAGAACCGTACGAGGACTGTTATTCGCGGTACTGCCGAGCGTCCGCGCCTTTCGGTATTCCGCAGTAACACCCGCATCTCCGCCCAGCTCATAGACGACACGGCCGGCAAGACGTTGGTTTCGGTGCACGAAAAGAAGAACGTCGCGAAAGCCGAAATTGTTGGCACGAAAATTGCCGAGGGGGCTAAGAAGGCGGGCGTTTTGAAAGCCGTATTCGACCGCGGCGCATACAAATATCACGGCAACGTAAAGGCGGTCGCTGAAGGCGCGCGTAAGGGCGGACTCGATTTCTAATACAACTATGGCAGAAAAATACGGCAACAACTTCAAGCAGCAGGATGAATTTAAGGACAAGGTCCTCGACTTGCGTCGCGTAACGCGTGTGGTTGCGGGCGGTAAGCGTTTCCGCTTCCGCGCGACAGTAGTGATCGGTGACGGGCAAGGACGCGTAGGCGTTGGTATCGGCAAGTCTATCGACGTGCCGGCAGCAATCGCCAAGGGCCGCGCAGCAGCGAAAAAGGCTTTGATAACGGTAGAACTTCATAAGCGCTCTATCGCGCACGAAGTTGAGGCGAAGTTCAGCGCCGCAAAGATCCGCCTTAAGCCGGCATCCGCCGGCCACGGTATGCGCGCAGGCGGTGCCGCGCGCGTTGTGCTCGCACTCGCGGGCATAAAGGACGTTACTGCAAAGACTCTGGGCCGTACGCCTAACAAGCTTACGAACGCCTTAGCCGCAATCAAAGCGCTCGAAATGCTTGCGCCTAAGAAATAATAAAACTATGTTACTTCACGAAATTTCATCTCAGAATAAGAATAAGGCGCCGCGCGTCGGCCGCGGTGGTAAGCGCGGCACTACGTCCGGTCGCGGGCAAAAGGGTCAAGGCGCGCACGGTGGCCGTGGCGGCCTTCCGGGGGAACGCAACTACATCCAGCGTTTACCGAAGCTCCGTGGACGCGGCACGCACCAGAATAAGCCAAAGAGCGTTAAGCTCCCCGTTATTAACATTGGCGACTTGAATCTTACGAAGCCTATTCCTAAGGGATATAAGATCTTGGGCGGCGGCGACATAACGAAAGCCGTCCGCGTATACGGTAAGGTATCGAAATCGGCGCGCGCAAAAATAGAGAAAGCTGGCGGTTTCGCAAAATAATATCATGCTCGACAGATTCCTTTCGGCGTGGAAGATCCCCGAAATTCGGAACAAGATCGCTATCATAGCCGGTCTTTTAGTGGCGTTCCGCGTCATGGCAAATATTCCGCT
>JAHFLO010000001.1:0-3998 GCA_023244855.1 Candidatus Harrisonbacteria bacterium
GAACCCTTTACGACGAGCTTGCCGCTATTCGCGCCGGATCCTTCCCCAATCGATTCGATGATCTGCCCACTGTTATTAACCACCTTAATAGTTGCGGGGCCTATGTAAATATCCCGCCACCGATTCGTAAGCGAACCCAGATCGTAGGAATTATCGCTCTCCGGTATAATACTGCCGCCCGTGATGACATTTCCGCGCAAAAGCGTTTCCGTAATGGAAGTGCGACCGAGAACAACCTGATTACTCTTCGTCGCGCTTGCCGAATCGCCTATCGCGATCGAATTATTAATAGCTCCGGAAGCATCAGCTCCAGCGCCGATAAATGTATTGCCGCTGCCGGTAACGGCAAAGCCCGCATTACGCCCGATAGCCGTATTTCTGTTACCGCTAACGTTCGACCGAAGCGCGGTAGTACCGACGGCGGTGTTTTCATTGCCCGTCTGGTTAAGCTCGAGTGCCGTGCTACCTAAGCCGGTATTCGCGCTGCCGCTCGTCAAACTACCAAGGGTCGCGCCGCCGAGAGCGACGTTGAACTGCCCCGTAACGCCGCTCGGCATTGAGGCGGCAACAGAAAGGTTGGCAGTCCCCGGCCGCTGTATGTCGTTCGTACCTGGAGCCTGCCACACAAGGCCGTTTATCGCACCCGCGGAATTAACGGCGAGCATCTGCCCCGCGGTCGGCGCGGTCGAAGGCCAATTATATTTAATGCCGTTCACGGTTACTTGCCCGCCGTTCACGTCTATCCCCTGCGTGAAAAGATTATTGAAACGGGACGTAGCGGAACCCAGCGCCGAACCGCCGGAACTTACCGGCTTCAAGTCACCCATAAGACCGGCGTTAATTGCCACCGTGCCGTTAAGAGTCGTAAGCGAATTAACCGTTAAGTTACCACCTACGACAACGGCGCCTGAAGAAACGACTGTCGTCGTCGCTCCGGTACCCACCGTAACGTTACCAGAAAGGACATTTATATTATTGCCCGCTGCAATATTAAAATTGCCATTCGACGTTACTGCGCCACCCGCCTGCGAAAGAATGGAATCCGCGATGGTTCCCGTCGCGCTGAATAAGGCTAATTTATTTACGGTACCTGATCCGCCGATGCCGCTTGCAGGAGTTACCCATGCAATCGTTCCAGATGCAGTCGTAAGAACCTGCCCGTTCGCGCCAACCGCCGAAAGGCCGGTACCGCCACGGACGACGGGGAGAACGCCGCTGCTAATCTGCGAAACGTCAAGCGAAGGAATGGAGGACGTAGCAAGAGTTCCCGTAATATTTGCCGCGGGGATGTTCGGTATGCGGGCGATATTAAAGACGCCGGAGATGATTTTAGATGCGTCGAGATTAGGAATTGACGACGAGCTCACTGCGGGGATAAGCGATGCCGCAAAGGTGCCAGTTGTAATCTTACTGGCATCAAGCGACGGGATATCCGTTGGTGTAAGCCCGCGGAAAACGAGACTGCCTGCGGTAGAAGAAGCTGAAAGAATCTGGCCGGAGGACGGAAGTGACGTGGGGAAATTATACGTCGCCCCGCCGAATTTTATCTGGCCTGCAGCAGACGAAAGGAAGCCGGACGCCTGTACATTGCCTACCACATCAAGCTTTTCTGCAGGCGCCGCAGTACCAATACCTACCTTATCAGTTATGACACCAAGCCTGATGTTACCAGCGAGGGAACGCCAGCCGCTTTCCGGTACGAGACTCGTGGGGTCTTTCCAATTAAGATTACCACTCGTATCTGTCGTGAGGACGAAGTTATTTCCCGGAATCGGCGGGCTCGGCCAATTATACGAAATACCGTTAAAGACCGTCTGTGTTGCGCTAATAGTACTCGTCCCAGACCCACCGGCACCGCCATAAATATAAAGCTCATCGATATACGCAGCCTTAATACGCTGAGTAGCGGACCCTAAGTTGTCAGAATACACGCTCCGAGCCGGCTTCGTAGTGGAGCCAAAGTCGAACGCACTTGCAGAAGAAGGAATAACATGACCACCAACCGTCGTGTCGCCCGCAACAACCAAGGTGGTGGCGGGTGCCGCAGACGTACCAATAGCTACGCGGCTATTCGTATTATCAATAATGATTTTTGAATTACCGGCGAGCGTGGAAGACGCATTCCAAAACGCGAGCTGACCAAAGGAACCGGAACCGCCCAAGCCCGCGGGGATTGCGCGCCACGCAGGGACGCCACCGGTAGCAGTAAGCACCGTGCCGTCCGCACCGACAGTGCTTAAGCCCGTGCCCCCGTTTGCCGTACCGAGGATACCGCTACCGATTTTCGAGGCATCAAGCGAAGGAATGGAAGACGTTGCGAGAGTTCCGGTAATATTCGCCGCGGGGATGTTCGGTATGCGGGCGATATTAAAGACACCAGAGGTTATTTTCGATGCGTCTAAGTCGGGAACAGATGACGTTGCTATTGCGGGGATACGGGCTGCAGCGAATACGCCACTCGTAATTTTTCCGGCATCCAAGTTTGGGATATCTTGCGCATCAAGAGCGCGGAAATCGGGAGTCGCATCAGCGCCAGAAACAGGACCGCCGAAGAACTTATTTTTACCCTGTACGGCAAGCGCGGCAGAAAGGGTGCCGGACGCTGTTACCGGTGAACCGTTTACCGTAAATAACGACGGGAGCGAAAGCCCGACGGACGTTACGCCTGTCGCGGGCGCCGCTTGCCATACGGGGAGACCCGCCGAGTTAACGGCAAGGATCTGGCCAGTGGAGCCGATACCGAGCTTTGCAAGTGAATTAATTGCATCACCGTATATAAGATCCCCTTTCGCGTTGCCAGTAAGCCCCGTACCGCCCTGAGTGACGGGAATCGTAGGAATACGAGCAAGACCGAACGTACCTGAAACAATTTTAGCGGCATCTAAGTCAGGGATAGTGGAAGAGGCGAACACCCCGCTTGTTATTTGCGAAGCGGGTAACGAAGGAATATCCCCCGCGACGAGCGCGCGGAACGTTGGCTTTGCATCGGGGTCAGCAGTGGGGCCGGCAAAAACTTTATTCTTCGCTTGCGTGGAAAGATCGAGAGCTAACGTCCCCGTGGCGGTAACAGGAGAACCAGCGACCGTAAAAATAGAAGGTGCCGAGAGCCCCACGGAGGTCACGGTGCCGTCGGCAGGAATACCCCACGAAAGCGTTCCGTCAGTAGCACCGGTCAAAACGCGGCCGTTTGAAGCAGGCGCCGCCACCGGCCACGAATACCCTACGCCGTTAAAGGTCGTGATGCCCGCGACGTTAATCTTATCTGCAAACAAATTGGCGAAGCGGAATAAAGAGGAGCCAAGGTTGCGTAAGTTCGTCGGGCTCGGGATTATATCCGAACCGATACTCGCCTTGATATTTAACACGTCGCTTGCGGAGTCCCCTAAGGTCATCGCCCCGCTTGCGGACAAGTTGGTAGCCGCAACGTTCGTAGCGGAAATATTAGTGCCCGTAATATTAGTTGCCGTCAGGTTGGATGCGGCGAGGTTAGTAAACGTGCCGGCCGCGGGAGTCGTGCCGCCGATAGTCGAATTATCGATAGTCGTCTTCGTTATGGCACCCCCACCTATCGTCGCTTCCGTTATTGTCGTCGTAGTGAACGTCGCGTTGCCGTTTGCCGCAATGCGCGTTACCCCGCCGAGCTGCAAGTTGCCGGACGTAATATCGATATTGCCTCCCGTCTGCGAAATCAACGAATTAGCAATAGTTTTCGCGGCGGTAAAGAACGCGATGGAGTTTGCGGTACCACTGCCTGAAATATCACCGCTTGCAGTACGCCACTCCGGCAGGCCCGTCGTGCCATTAGCCGTGAGCACCTTGCCTTCAGCGCCAATCCCCAACGCCGCGAGTGAATTAATGGCGTCGCTGAAGAGGATATCCCCTTTCGCGGTTGCGGCTATTCCCGTGCCGCCTCTCGTCACGCCGAGTGTGCCAGAGGTTTTGGTTGCGATGTCGAGGACGGGTACGCGGTCTGCGGAAAGAGTGCCGGAGGTGATTTT
>JAHFLO010000001.1:4098-73433 GCA_023244855.1 Candidatus Harrisonbacteria bacterium
CCCCTTTCGCGGTTGCGGCTATTCCCGTGCCGCCTCTCGTCACGCCGAGTGTGCCAGAGGTTTTGGTTGCGATGTCGAGGACGGGTACGCGGTCTGCGGAAAGAGTGCCGGAGGTGATTTTATCTGCGGAGAGATCAGGGATTTGCGCAACAGGGACGACACCCGTGACTTTCGCGACAGGGATGTCGGGGATGCGGGCGATATTAAATTCGCCGCTCACAATCTTTGCCGCATCGAGATCAGGAATCTGCCCTGCAGTGAGCGCGGGAATACGAGCGGAATCGAAGGTGCCTGAAACGATTTTTGTGGCGTCGAGGTCAGGGATACGGCCGATGCCGAATATACCGGTCGTGATCTTTGCTGCATCGAGATCAGGGATATCAACGGATGCGAGAGAACGGAAGGTTGGCTTCGCATTAACGCCAGACAAAGGACCGGCGAGTATTTCATTTTTGGCCTGCGTAGCGAGATCAAGCGCAAGATTGCCGCTTCCGGTCACGGGCGAGCCTGCAACGGTGAGGATGGATGGGGCGGTGAGCCCCACGGAAGTGACGGTGCCATTTGTCGCAGGCGCGCTCCATACGGGGAGGCCCGCGGAGTTCACACTAAGGACTTGGCCGGTGGAACCAATCCCCAACGCCGCGAGTGAATTAATGGCGTCGCTGAAGAGGATATCCCCTTTCGCGGTTGCGGCTATTCCCGTGCCGCCTCTCGTCACGCCGAGTGTGCCAGAGGTTTTGGTTGCGATGTCGAGGACGGGTACGCGGTCTGCGGAAAGAGTGCCGGAGGTGATTTTGTCTGCGGAGAGGTCGGGGATATTTGCAACACCTAACGTACCCGTGACTTTCGTGCTCGGAATATCAGGAATGCGGGCGATGTTAAATTCGCCGCTCACAATCTTTGCCGCATCGAGATCAGGGATATCGGAAGCGACTAAACTTCTAAAATCCGGCTTAGCATCAATACCCGAAGCAGGGCCAATAAAAGCCTTTCCCGGAGCAAGCGTCGGAAAATTTATCTTCGTGGTATCAAGATTTGGAATCTGCGCCATGGAGAAAACGCCCGTTGGAACTTTCGAAGCGTCAAGGCTTGGGATATCGCCCGCCTCCAAAACCCTAAAAGTCGGCGTGCCGGGGGCGGCTCCTGCAGAGGGACCTATTAAAACTTCTTTTGCGCTTTGATTTACAAGACTGAGCGCGATAGTTCCTGTATCGGTAATCGGCGTCCCTATGACAGAGAAAATGGAAGGCGCGGTAAATGCAACGGACTTTACGGTTCCGCCGGCATCCGTAGGAATAGGCTTCCATGCGGGCACGCCCGTCGCGTCAACGCCTAAAAACTGGCCGGACGAGCCAATGCCTAATGTCGCGAGGGAATTAATTGCGTCACCATATAATATATCCCCCTTCGCGTTACTGGTTATTCCAGTACCGCCTTGAGTTACAGGGATATTCGGGATACGACCAAGAGCAAAAGTACCCGTAGTTGTCTTTGCGGCATCAAGCGAGGGTATATCTACCGCAGATAAGGCGCGGAATGTCGGCTTCGCATTGGGGCCAGACAAAGGACCGACGAACACTTCGTTGGCGGACTGCGTGGCAAGGTCGAACGCGAGCGTACCGGAATCAGTTATAGGAGAGCCGGAAAGAGTTAATAAAGATGAGGGAATAGTCGCAGAAACCGAAGTAACCGTACCGCCGGAAGACGACGGAATCGCTTTCCATTCCGGTAAGCCCGTCACGCTATTTGCGGTAAGCACCGTCCCGTTCGAACCGAGACCAAGCGTTGCTAAAGAATTTATGGCGTCCGCATAGATTATCTGCCCCTTGGCATACGTGCCGATGCCCGTACCGCCGCGCGGCGTATCTAAAATGCCGCTCGTAATTTTCCCTGCGTCCAAGTTCGGGATATCGGCTGCTGTAAGGGTTGGCAAACGAGCTGCATTAATAGTGCCGCTTGTAATTTTTCCGGCATCCAAATTAGGAATATCAGCAGCCACGAGATTGCGGAACGTTGGTGCGCCTGCGGCCGTACCCGAAGAGGGACCTGCTAAAATATCGTTCGGCTGCTGCGTCTTCCATGCGAAGCTTAGCGTACCCGTATCCGTTACGGGTGACCCGGCAACGAGAAATTCTGCAGAGGGCGCCGAAAGACCCACGGAACTCACCGTCCCACCGCCGCCAGAGGACTTCGAAGTCCAAGAAAGCGTGCCATCAGTATCCGTCGTGAGCACGAGCCCGTCGGCTGCGGGGGCAGCTACAGGGAAAGTGAAGGTGTTTGCGCCAAATTTTATCTGCCGATTCGGAATGGAGACGAGCTTATCAAAAGAGGTATTTTCCAAAAAAGTCACATCAGAGGAAGTAAGACTCATAAGCGACTTAAGGTTGCTCGTAGGATTATTTAAGTCGGAAGTAAAGCCGACAAGTAATTTCGGGCGCGTAAACCGTATTAAGTCGTTCGTACCGTCACCAGTGGTACTAATACTGCCCCCTCTCGTCCGGAAATCGTTCGCGTAAATAACACCCGCAACTTCGAGCTCGCTTTGGGGGTTTGTAATGCCGATACCAACCCTACCGTTATTTAAAATAGAAACGGATTCCGATCCGTCACCAGAATCAAGAATACTTAAACGATAATTCGATGCGTCCGTCGCCGTGGTACGCACCTTAAAACCCTTATTAGCTGCCGCCGAACCGTTCCAGCCAGAGCCCTGAAGTAGAAGGCCTGCAGAATGGAAGCCCTGCGTGCCGGCAGTTGCCGTCCCTAATGGCTCACCCGTAAGGGTTCCCGCAGACGTATCGGATACGAAATTACCCACGCGGACGGCGTTCATAGCGTACGGCGCAGGGGCGAAAGCGACACGCGGCGAGGCTTCAGCGTCATTTTCAATCGTCACGCCCAAGTAGAGCGGCGTCGTAAACGTAAGCGTACTTGGAAACGCCTCGCAACTACCCATCTGCACGGAGAAATAACCGTTCGAATCCGGCGTTACTTTGGCGCATGCGCCGGAAGACTGACTGTAGGATTCAGTCCATAGGGCCGTGCCGCCCGTTGCCGCGGAATAGAGGGAGAAGGATACTTTCGTCGCCGTGGTGATTGCCGCGCCCGCCGTCGTCCGTAAGCGTGACTGGTAGTTTATAACGGCAGGGACGGCCGCTTGTGCGGAAAAAACCGCGCATAAAAGCGCCGCCGTTATGGCCGCCCCGAATCCGTATGAGCGATTTCTTTTCATTATTAAATAGGGAGCGCGGGCGTAATAAATACTTTCACGGTAAGCACCTTTCGGCCGAAGCTATCCGTAGCATTAACGACATGTACGCCAAGGGGTAAATCAACCATAAGCTTCTTAACAGCGGTATTAGCTTCGAGAACCGGTACGACGGCAATGGACGTTATTGCCGCAGGGTCGATAGGGGTCGCGCGGTACGCGAACCGCACAACGATGCCCATAACGACGCCAGTAAGTATCAGCATACCCCCGATCCACAAAAGGTAATCTTTCATTCCGCGCATAATCACAAAGCCGGCAATCGCCGCCGCACCGAGCAGGATAATCGCGAATGCAATCCATAGCGGCCACGGTACTATGCGCTTAAAAAGAACAATATTCAGCTCCCGTGTTACGCCCTTTTCGTCGACTAAACGAATAATTTGGGGTGTGGGCTGCGGATCTTCCAAAATGCGGTTAATCACCGTGGGCGCATCAGCTTGCTTCACTGCCGAGAACGTCGCTTTAGGCACCTCCGCAACCACCGCTGCTGCAGCCGGCGTATCCGTAAACGGTACGTCCACCTCCGGAGAAATACCCCCTACTCCGGGTTCCGCATTGCCACCAAACAATCTTTCGATCCACCCACTACCACTTGAAGCACCGGATCCTCCGCCGCCCGTCGGCGTTACCACGGGCGATGGCTGTGCCGGTACATCGTCGAACCACAGGGTTCCGTGGTCG
This sequence comes from Candidatus Harrisonbacteria bacterium, assembly GCA_023244855.1. GTDB lineage: Bacteria > Patescibacteriota > Minisyncoccia > UBA6257 > UBA11618 > CALRGO01. Next base: position 8,051 of record JAHFLO010000001.1, read on the forward strand.
TATACGTAATTAGCGCTTTGCGAAGTACCGACGCCCGGATCAGCCGCTGCCGTTTTTACCTGATAACCGGCTGAAGTTGTATCTCCTCCGCCACCGCCCGCCCCCTGCTGCACTTGATCCGCGTACGCGTACGAAAAGCAAACGCTTAACGTAATGACGACGAATAATGCAGTACGATGGACGGTCTTCACTTAAAACGTCACGCCTCACTTCGTGACTTCCTTAATACTATCATTATGTAAACGAATACTATGTGTGGATAAGTATGGAAATGCGAACCCCTTCTAACCCATCCCCGTTCGATTCCGCCCACGGTCATCCAAGCATACGAAAATACCCCGATATCGGGGTATTTTCGTATGTGGACCTAGGCGGAATCGAACCGCCGCCTCGTCAATGCGAATGACGCGTTCTGCCCCTGAACTATAGGCCCGCTTTTAAAGATTAATACTGCCCCATGAAAAGGGGCGCGACGAACATGAATATCATGAGCGCCATCACTACGTAAAAACCGATCTTCTTAACCTGTTTCATCGTGCAAATACGTTAGCAAAAATTCGCTGCGTAATCAATTGAGATATGTGCTAACGCCCAGCGTCGCGATGATACGCATTCAAAAGCGTGTAGAGCAAGCTTATCGCCAAAGGCCCCAGCACAAACCCCGTAGGGCCAAAGAGCGCCATGCCGCCCAAAACCGAAAGTAATATGACGAATGGATGTAACGATACCCCGCGCCCGATAAGCTTCGGCCCGATGAAGTTATCTATCATACCCACCACGAATACGCCGTACACAAAAAGCCCTGCGGCGAATGCCGATGACCCTTGCAAAAAGAGATATGCCACAGCGGGTGCTACCGTAAGCGCCGTGCCAACCCCCGGAATTAAAGCGGTCACGACCGTCACACTCCCCCATAAGATGGCATTCGGTATGCCAAATATAAGGAAACCGATCATAGCAAGCAAACCCTGCACTAACGCCATCAAAAGCCGCCCCGTCACAATAGAATTCACTGCGCGGCCGAGCATACGCGCAATTTCTTCATCGTCTTCGTCCATAAGAGGGCTCAGGGATATAAACGCGCGGCGAAACGCGGCACCATCTTTCAAAAAATAATACAGCGCCATAATAAAAAGAATTATATCCACAAAAAACTTAGCGACACCCGAAACAACGACCCCTACGTTGCCCGCGAGCCAATTAAGCGCTTCTTTGGCGTAACTTCCTATATCAAACGGCAATGAATCACCCACAAACCCCCGCACGGCGTCGAACACCGTCCCTGCCGTACCACTCGTTTCGAGCGCATGATAGACGCCTGCCGCCTCCCCTGCTACCTGCGTACCAAGCAATGTAAGCGGAGCGACAATAACAAGAAGCACAAGCACGGTCGTTATTGCCGCAGCAATTCCCGCATGGTTACGTACTGCTCCTTTTATTTTTTTATACGGCGTCTGAAAGGCAACGGCAAAAACCGCAGCGAGCACAATCGGCGCAAAGAACGGCTTTAATATCAAAAAGGCGACGGTAAACATGGCGCCCAAAAGGGCGAGGAGGAAATAAAACGAAAGTGCTTTAGGCGGCATATGCGGGAAGTATATAAAAAAAGAACCGTATGCACCACTAGGGATGCACACGGCTCAGGGTTAAGGAGTTCTTCGTACGACATGGGCACGGTGCCTGCCGGACTAGATCTTCGATTGCGGCAACGGAATCGCATCCGGCTTCTGCTGTTCCTTGACGGACAACTGGATCGCCTTCTGCTGCCGTTGGACCAACACCGGATCAAACATCACGTCGAAGGTGATCGATGTCTTCGTTTCTTCGATGATTTCAACGGTCGCCTCGGTCCGGTTCATGTGCTTCAACGGCAACCAATGCGCCCATTGCCCGAATTCGACGAGTTTCGCATCGAGCATGCGTCGCTCCGCACTATCCTTCTCTTTGAGCTTCGCGATGGCTTCTGCGGTTCCCGTTAAAATCATCGTCGTGTTGTAGTCGCAGCTCTTGCCGACGACGAACGTCTCGATGCCTTTCGGGAACAGGATCGGCGTCGCGGTCTCCGCGAGCTCGAGCTTGACCTCGAAAACGGCGTCCGGCTTCGACTTAATCGACGCCTCGAGCACCAAATCCTTCCGCATCACCGCCTGCAAATGCCGCGACAATGCCTGCTGGACTTCCATCGCGCGAGTACTCGACTGGTCGCCGGCGACCTTCGCCGTCCACGTCTGGGCACCACCCTTGGCGGTCATGGATGCGGACCGGTAGTACGGCACCGCCGGATAGTCGTCAGCCGCTTGCGCCGCTGCGGCGAACACTCCGAACAAACAGGCCATCGCGGCCACGCACTTGAACAAGCTCTTCATTCTCTCGCTCCTCTGTTAAATTGGGAAACAGCTGTCATGCCCGCGATCCACCATGGCCGCGAACCACCACACTCACAGTGCAGGCGCTTATCGTAACAGAGAGCCTTTAAGGTGTCAAGAGGGGTAAAGAAAAAGCCCAACCACCGGAGGTGATTGGGCCGTTTTTGTGACACGCGCCGTGATGATGACGTTAGGCGGCGGTCAGGGCGAAGGGTTGGAGATGAGCTGGCTTCAGCGCGACGTAGATGATCGATGACGTGATCGTCGTGGTTGCACTGGTTTCTTTGCCGGCGGTGTCGTCGAAGACGGCGACTTGCGCAATGGGCACGGATTGATCCGCACCCGGTTGAAAGCCTTCTTGACGGGCGACTTGTGCCGCCGTATCAGCCGCGATCGCCGCATCGGTGATCGCGAAACCCGCATCGTCGTCGAAGGCCGCAGCCTGAGCAAAGCCTTGCACTGCCGCCGCGGACGTACCAGTCGCGAGCGTCATTCCGCCGGAAGCAATCGTAATCGCCGTGATGAGCATGACCGCGCCCACGACACAAATCGGACCAGCAATCTCGCGAAACCAAATCCACCAAGCACGTTTTCGCCACTTCATGATTTCTTCTCCCTCTGCATGTGAAGAGCTGCAAATGTCGACTGACCTCGGACTCAATCCGAGATACCGGACATTTTTATACTATCAAGTCCACCCAAAAGAAAACAAGTGGATAAATATCCACTTGTTTTCTTTTGTTTTATTTTCCGGCTATTGGTCGGGGTGCCGGGAATCGAACCCGGTCTTTACGCACCCGAAGCGCACGTACTGCCGGTATACTACACCCCGATATCTAGCGAATGATACAGCTCTTACCGCTTTTTGGAAAGCATTTATTTCACGTGGAACTTTTCCTTTATCTCCTCTTCCGCTCCCCGCTCGAATTCCTCTTTCTTGTCTTTCGCTTTCGCCGCGAGGGATTTTAGTTCCGCGTCCGGCAAGGCGTTCAATTCTTTTATGCGCGCAGTGAGCGCATCTTCTGCATTCTTTAGCGGGTCGTCCAAAACTTCTTCCAAGAGCACGGCTAAAATCCAGCCCACCTTCGGGCTCGGCTCTAATCCCCCGAGGCGCATGACGTCCGTGCCGTCGAGTGCCAGCATGCGCGTGTCTATCGCGTCCTGCGCAACCTTCTCGATCATGAACATCAAGTGGCGCAACTTGTACGGCACGGCCTTCGGCACGCCACTACCAATACGGTCCGCCTCGCGGACTTTCAGCAAGTCAGCAATATGCTCCGGCCCTACTTTGCGTACGAATCTTCGCACGCCGGATTCCGTCACTTCGCCCACGTTATAGTAAAAGAGATGCCAGCGTACTAAGTGCGCTATTTTCTCAACGGTTTTTTTAGGGAAATGCAGGCGGTCGAGCATAATGCACGCCATTTTTGCACCCACGACTTCGTGGTTATAAAACGTGCTGTCATGCCCGTCCCCGCGCTTCGTCGCGGGCTTGCCTACGTCGTGCAATAAACTGCCGAGTCGCACCTCAAACGAATACCCCTGCTTTGCCGTATATTCCAGTGCGCGTACGTTATGCTCGTACACGCTATATATATGATGCTTGTTTTGCCCGCAGTCCACGCCATCTAGAAGCTCGGGTAATACATGGCGCATAAGCCCCGTGTCCGTAAGCATACGGATGCCAAGCCCTGCGCCGTCGCTTTCGATGATTTTAACGAGCTCGTCACGCACGCGTTCTTTAGCCACGGCTTCGAGCAAACCTGCGTGGCGCTTCACGGCTTCCATAGTTTTTTCTTCAACGGCAAACCCCAGCTGCGCGGCAAAGCGCACCGCGCGCATAAGGCGCAAGGCATCTTCCGTAAAGCGCGCGTCGGGCTCGCCTACCGCCCTGATTATTTTCTTTTTTAAATCAGCTAATCCCCCGAAGGGGTCTATAACAGATGCATGATTCAAGATGCATGATTCATGAATACGAAACGCAAGCGCGTTCACGGTAAAGTCGCGACGCGCTAAATCCTCTTCGATGGTTTTAACAAACGAAACGTTATCAGGGTGACGCATGTCGCGGTACGCGCCTTCGGTGCGGTACGTCGTTACTTCTACTACCGCATAGAACGGATTTTCTGATCCGGTTTTAATCCCCACCGTACCGAACGCGTTTTCGTAAACGCTATCCGGAAACAATTTCTGCACATCCTCCGGCAACGCATTGGTCGCTATGTCCCAATCCTTCGGCTCCCTGCCGAGCAAAAAATCCCGCACGCACCCGCCTACCAAGTGCGCCTCGAAACCGGCTCCGTTTAAAACCGTACCAATCGCACCAATTTCTTCGGGGACCATAAGTGCCATATAAATGTATCCCTATCGTATCAGACGAATACCCGATTCGCCATTCAACGCATTCTTAGATAGAATCACGAGAAGTAAGAAGTCCTCGTGGTGAAATGGATATCACTACTGCCTTCGAAGCAGTCGTTGAAGGTTCGAGTCCTTCCGAGGGCACAAAATAAAACCCCCTATAATAGGGGGTTTTATTTTGTGCCCAAGGACTCGAACCTATGGCGACGTTCGAATTCATCCAGAGCTTATGCGAGGTTAGAATTCGATAAGGAGTGCCAGAGGGAAGCGCAGCGACGAGGAAGGTCCTTATATCAGCAGCTTATATTATTTGACATGATTGCTAATTCCGTGCCATAATAGGCACGCGTTGTTACACGCACGGAAACCTTGAAAACCGAATAGTTTAGAACCTGTTTTCCCTAACCCCTTTGGAGGAGACTCTGCGATGAGTAAGCTGGTTTACGGAGGGAAAGGCACCGAAGTGCCGTCCCAAGAGCTGCTGCAGCTCGTGCAGCGCAACGGTATTGAATGCCCCCATGGCATCACTGCCCGCGAGCTTAATGACTTGTTGCAAAAACAATGGCTACGGACGACTGTCCGCGCGGAAGTCGAAAAAGCTCTTCCGCAAGACGAGGACATCCACCTCTTGCGAGAGCTCGGTATGATCGACGAAGTGCGGCCGGCACGGGCGAATTACGTGGGTACGCTCGTTCTCGGCGGCTATGCCGCTGCCATGCGCCGGCGGCTTGCGTTCGCCATCAGCGAATGGAACGCGAACGACGCGCTCGATACGGGGACCATCTGGTTCCTTACGGGCGAACGGCCGCGAAGGGACGAAAACGAAAGCGCCGACCTCCTCTTTACGCAGGGCGAAATCCCCTTCAAGCCGGACTGGACGAAGCCCGAAACCATGCCCGCGACCGAGACGGAAATTGCCCGCATGATCTGGGGCCAATCGGCAATCCCCACGGGGATGATGGCTAATTTCGTCGATACGCGGCTCCAGCCGGACGGCAAGGGAGGATTGAAAAATCCCAATACGGCAGACACGTTTGCCGCCTTCCTCGCGATGGAGCCGGACTCAGGGAACTATCTCCTCGCTTCAAGCCAACCCTATGTGCAACGGCAAACGTTGAATGCGACGAACACGCTGCCTTTTCCCCAATTCAACATTTTCGAAATGGGGCCGGCGGCGCTACCCGAAACGCCGCTCAAGATCTTCCTGGACGAAACGGCCCGATTACTCTTCGAACTGCTCAAGTAACCGAAATCCCAAAACCGCATCAAAACCCAACGACGCCGCTCTTGAGAAGAGCGGCGTTTTTTCTTGCCCACGTCCCGTAACGGAGTTACAGTAAAAATAGCAGTTTGCCATATACGGACAGCGTCGTCCGCGTATATATCCCCGTCATGGAAAAAGGAGTTCTCCATGTTCGATCTGTTCGACCCACTCGATTCATTTCATAGCCCACTATTCCCGCCACCAATTATGTATCCGGACGGAATTCCACTACCACCCCCACGCAAACCGAAAAGGAGTTCACCATGTCTTGGATCCACGTCCCGCAACAGGCCCTCAAGGTGCAAATCCGCTGGTTGATTCGCCGCGACATGCCGGAGGTTTTGGATATCGAACGCCAGTCGTTCGAGTTCTCGTGGACCGAAGAAGATTTTCTGTGCTGTTTGCGCCAGCGAAATTGCATCGGCATGGTTGCCGAATACAACCACCGCATCGTGGGCTTCATGATCTATGAACTGCACAAGGCAAAGCTCCACGTCATAAACTTCGCCGTCGATCCGGAATTCCGTCGGCAGGCCATTGCAACACAAATGATTGAAAAATTGGTGGATAAACTCAGCCAGCAACGCCGGCAGGAAATTGTACTCGAACTGCGCGAGTCGAACCTTCAAGCCCAGCTTTTCTTCAAACGCATGGACTTCAAGGCAGTGCTTGTACTCCGTAGCCACTACGACGACACGGACGAAGACTGCTATGTCATGCGCTTCGGCTTAGAGGAAGATCATCGGCCGGCATTCCTGCCATTTCAAGTACCCTACTGCCCCATGCAATCCGCGCACGAATTCGCAGAATGCAACCGCATTAGCGAATACGACGCCGCTTAACGAGCGAGACAGAAAACCCGAGCCGTACCGGACACTTGTCCGCCGTACGGCTTTTTTGATATACTAGGCGCAGAAAACCAGCCCCTATAGCTTAATGGTAAAGCACTCGCCTCTTAAGCGATTGACCATGGTCCGATTCCATGTGGGGGCACAATGCTAACGCTCAACACCGAGCTTGCGCACATACAGGGTATTAACAAGCGCCTTCAGGACGGCCTGAAAAAACTCGGCCTTATTACCGTCCGCGACTTAGTGCTCCACCTGCCGAACCGCTACGACGATTTTTCGAACGCGGCGACGATTGCCGACCTCGCCGTCGGCCAGATCGCGAGCGTGCGCGCCCGCGTGGCCAAAATAGAAATGCGCCGATCCTTCCGCCGCAATATGGCAATAGTCGAAGCCGTACTTGAAGACCGTACCGGCTCCGTGCGCGCCGTATGGTTTAACCAGCCGTATATCCTCCGCTCCCTGCCAGTCGGCACCGTTGGCAACTTCGCCGGCAAGGCGACCGTTTCGCAGGGCGCACTCTATTTATCGAACCCTGTCTACGAACCGGCGTATGCGGAAACGAAGCACACCGAAGGCCTCGTGCCTATTTATCCCGAAACAAAAGGTATGACGAGCCGCGGCATCCGCTACCTTATGCGCCCCATACTCGACGCGTTGAAAGACGTTCCCGAATGCGTGCCGCATGACGTTTGCAAAAAACTTGACCTTCCGTCCTTCCTCGAAGCGCTTCGCATGGTACATATGCCGCAATCAGCGGAAGCGGCGGAGCCTGCTAAAAAACGCATCGCGCTCGAAGACCTGTTTTTACTACAGCTCACGAACCTGCAGGCGAAAATGAAGTTGGCGCAAGAACCGGCGCACCCCGTGCCATGGACGGATGCGGAACGCGACGCATTACTCGCGGAACTCCCCTTCGCCCTTACGGGGTCGCAACGAAGCTCGCTCGACGAAATTCTCGCGGATATACAGCGCCCGCACCCCATGAACCGCTTATTACAAGGCGACGTCGGCTCAGGCAAAACGGTCGTTATAGCGGTCGCCGCGCTTTTAGCCGCGCGGCACGGGTTTCAAACCGCTATCCTCGCCCCTACCGAAACTCTCGCCCGCCAGCATTACCGCACGTTCGAAAAGATTTTCAATCGAGCGGTGCACGACTGGAGCCTTAACTTCGCCCTCATGACTTCCGCGGAGTGCCGCGCCTCGTACGGCGAAGGCCTCGAAACGGACTTACCAAAGGCGCGCGTCGCATCTCGCATTAAGGACGGGCATTTAAAGATCGTCATCGGCACCCATGCTTTGCTGCAAAAGGGCGTTACCTTCCCCCGCCTCGCGCTCGTGGCTGTGGACGAACAGCACCGCTTCGGCGTAGAGCAACGCGCCGCGCTTACGAAGAGCGCAGGGCATGGCGCGCGTGCGCTACCCCATTTTCTTTCCATGAGCGCCACCCCGATCCCCCGCACGCTCTCTCTCACCATCTTTGGCGACTTGGACCTTTCGATAATCGACGAACTGCCGAGCGGCCGGAAGCCGATCATAACAAAAGTCGTCGCATCGACTGACCGGCCGAAGGCGCACGCCTTTATTCGGCAAGAAATAAAAAAAGGGCGGCAAGCGTTCGTAATTTGCCCGCGCATCGAGGAAAGCGAAGATTCAGACGATGCTACCGCAATCCCCAATGCATGGAGTGACGTAAAAGCCGTCACGCAGGAATACGAAAAGCTGGCGAAGGAAATATTCCCCGACCTCAAGGTCGCCATGCTTCACGGCAAAATGAAAAGCGCTGAAAAAGCCGCGGTGATGGACGCCTTCGCGAAAAACAAAACGAACATCTTGGTGGCAACGTCCGTGATCGAAGTGGGCGTGGACGTGCCGAACGCGACGATCATGGCGATAGAAGATGCGGATCGTTTCGGCCTCGCCCAGCTCTACCAATTCCGCGGGCGCGTAGGCCGTTCCAGCCACCAATCAGCATGCCTCTTATTTACTGCGAACAAGTCAGCGGTTTCGCGCGAACGGCTAAAGGCCCTTACGACCGCAAAGAACGGTTTTGAATTAGCGGAAAAAGATTTGGCGATGCGCGGCCCCGGCGAATTCTTGGGCCGCACGCAAACAGGTATGCCGGACATTGCCATGAACGCCTTAAACGATATGGAACTCGTGAAGGCCGCGCGCACGGCAGCAAGCGACGTATTGAAAAAAGATAAAGACCTAAAACAAAACCCCCATCTTGAAGAGCGGCTTAACGCATTCCGAAAGGCTGTTCATCTCGAGTAACGGAATACCCACAAAAAAACCGCCGAAGCGGTTTTTTCGTTATTACTAAATCTACTAATAGTAATACCCGCCGGTCATCGAATACGCGCCCGAATCCAAGAGCGTTATAACGACCATCGTCGCGAGCAACAGGAGGTCGAGCTCATAGCCGCCTACCAAGCCCTGCCCTTTGCCGAGCTTCCAGAAGAGCGCCACGAGCATAACGATCGCAAGGGCGAATGCCGCCGGCTGCGCGAGGAAGCCAAGAATAAGGGCAATGCCGCCAATAAACTCAACAAGCGCTACCGCCGTGCCCCATACGTGCCCCGGCTTAAAGCCCATGGACTCGAAGTGCTGCGCCGTCATCTTCATCCCCCTTACCTTCGGCCATCCGTGCGCGATAAAAATAAAACCGGCCGCGAGGCGGAGAACGAGCATGCTGATGTCAAAATCCATCATATAAATTTGAATGTAATGTGTAACTGACGACCTTTTAAATCTTCTACTAATTGTAGCACACGTGATTATCCACAGTGCCGTCCGCAATACCCCATCTTGCCGTAACGACAAAAAATAGGCATACTGGAACGCATCGCTCTCATCGTCTAACGGCTAGGACGTGCCCCTTTCACGGGCAAAATCGGAGTTCGATTCTCCGTGGGAGCACAAAAACAATAACCCCAAACAGGGGTTATTGTTTTTGTGCGACGAAGGAGGTTTTGCGATTTATCCCGAGCTTAAGCGAGGTTAAAATCGCAAAATTTCGTCAGAGGGAAACGAAGTGACGATGACGATCATTTTTATCAACGATCGATGCCATGCATCGAGCCAGACACCAAGACTTTACTTTTTAATAAAAAGACGTATAATATCCCGCAGACCTTACCCATACAACCCTTTTGCACGAGGTATACCATGCTCCGCATCGTTTACGTTTTTACGGACATCTACCTGAGCCTCATTGGCGAAAGACGGCTCAACGAATTTCCACTCGGACTGCGCACCATGTGCGAACGAGCCTTCACCCTGACGAACGACTCGCTCGTAAATCCCCACACACTCGTCTTCGGCAAGGAGCCTGATCCGGAGCTGCGCGCAAAAAACGGCGTCATGCAATGCGCCGGCAGAAACCAGCTAATCAAAGACTTGGGATCGGAAGACCTGACGAACGCATGGGCATCGTTTCTCCTATGGCACGATTGGTGGTCGGCTCCGCACTGGACAAACCGCGCCACGGACGACGGCGACTACTTTGCCCAATGTACCGACTGCGGCAAAACGACAGAGGGTAAGACATGGCCTGAAAAATGCTCGAATGGCGATTGTCCATCCCACATGAACTGGCACACCGTAAACGGCGTCGGGGCATCGTAACAACAACCCGAAAACCAAGGCTCGACCAGCATCCACGATGCAGGCCGGGCCTTTTCCATACCAATCAACCGCTATTGACAAAACGCCCGTAAGGGACTATACTAATAACAATGAAAATCCCGCTCAAAAGCGGGGTTTTTGTTGCATAAACCCCACATGAATACATTCATTTTCGCACTTGCACTAATGAACAGCGTTTCGACTCCTTTAGGGTCCACGGCGGCAACCGCCCCCCTAAAGGCCACTGAACCCGTAAAAATGACGGTTATCGCAACAGCATACACTCCCCGCCCGGAGGAAACGGACTCGACCCCGTGGCTTACGGCAGCAGGCACAAAAACGCGCGAAGGCATCATAGCCGCTAACTGGCTGCCCTTCGGCACCAAGGTAAAAATCGACGGCAAAGTATATACGGTAGAAGACCGTATGAATAAGCGTTACACGGCGGCCTTCCCCCAACACATCGACATCGTCTTCCTTTCGTACGAAAAGGCGAAAAAGTTTGGTAGGCAGAAAATAGAAATAGAAATCTTGGCGGAAGAAACGAATCCCCTCGGTATAGTTTCTTAAAGAAATTTGCTAACCCGCTAACCCACTTACGAAGCCTTCCTCTATGGAAGGCTTTTTAAGTTCTTCGAAATCGCGGAGTACTGCAAAAGCAAGAAGTATCAAAAGCCCTGTGACGCGGAGCGACGGCCCCCATGCGACCATGAGGTAGTTGAAGATAGTATGGAAAACGGAAGCGATGAGAATGCCATACACAACGAACGTGCGAACCTTATGCCGCACGATCCCCCGCGACCAGTAGTAGCCGACGAGCCCTGAAGCAAGCGCATGCAACAGCGTCGCACCGATAAACCGAAGCGTAAGAAGCTCAGGCGCGGACGTAGCGCGTAACACCGTGGCAACATTTTCTACCGTCGCGAAGCCTAAAGAAGCGACGACCATGTATACCATCGCGTCTATCGGCTCATCGAATTCCTTGCGGCCGGATATCCAGAAGTACACTGCGGCGAATTTAAGCACCTCCTCAACGGCCGCAAGTGCGAAGACGTGCAAAACGTTCCCGCTCATCACACCACCCGCAAGCAAAAAATATTTTGCCGCAATCTGCAGCGGTAAAACCACAAACGTCGCCGCCCCGCCCCAGAAAAAAGTCGATGCGATAAGGCGCTTTGGCTCCGCGCGCTTGGAATCCTCCTGTAAGAAAAAGAACAGCCAAAAAATCCCCGGCAAGAATCCGAGGCTGCCGTACAAGATGTACGAAAAATCCATTATCTAACTATAGCACACGCACCACTACCACTCCGCGACCATCAAAAGCGATTTTTCTTTATTAGGTAGCTCCTGCCAAACCGACTCGGTAACAAACGGCATAAAAGGATGCAATAACTTTAAAGACCCTATAAGCAATGCATAGAGCACCGCATCCGTCTCGCTCGAAGGGCTATTTTTAGCCTCCTCGATATAGACGTCGCAATAGTCGTGCCAGAAGAAATCGTACAAGGCGTGGAGTGCCTGCCCGAACTCGTATACGGTGAGATGCGCCTCGACGGCTTTCTTCGTTTCGTCCGCCCGGCCGAGCACGAGAACGTCCGCTGCGCTCGCCTTACTCATATCAATCTGCACCGAAGGTGCTGTACCGACCCTACCCATTACGAACCGCGCGGCGTTATATATTTTATTGGCAAACTTCCGCCCCGCGACAACGGCCGCTTCGTCGAAGCGGATGTCTTGCGTACCCATCGCCTGCCACACGATGCCGAACCGCGTTGCGTCCGCCCCATATTTTTCTACAAGCGTTAAGGGGTCAATACCTGTACCGAGGGACTTCGACATACGTTTACCATCTTTCGTAAGCACCGTTCCGTGGATGAATACGTCCTTGAACGGAACCCCCTTCATAAACTCAAGGCCAGAGAAAACCATACGCCCCACCCAGAGGTTAATAATATCGCGCGCCGTAATAAGCACCTGCGACGGATAGAACCGTTTGATATCGCCGTGAGATAATCCCGCGAACGGCCATAATGCCGACGAAAACCATGTGTCGCACACATCCTCCGTCTGTTCCATGGAACATTGCCTGCAAATAGGGCATATCTCGGGCTTCTCTTTTACCACAACATAGTTTCTCTCAACCCAATCTGTCGCACTACCGAAAACTCTCTGTTCAACGGGATTCCCTTTGCAAAACCAAACTGGCAAGCGGTGCCCCCACCATAACTGACGCGACACACACCAGTCGCGCGTGTTTTCGAGCCACGCCTTGTAGGGCGCCGCGAAGTTCTGCGGCACGATATTCGTCTCCCCTTTTTCTAAGGCACCGAGCGTCGCCTTCGCAAGCCGCTCCATTTTTAAAAACCATTGCCGCGAGGGCAACGGCTCGATAGCCGTACTGCACCGCGAACACACCGCTAAGTTACGGGTATATTTTTCTTCACGCTCTACGAGCCCCGCAGTACGGAGCTCCGCAACTACCTTCTCCCGCGCTTCGCTGGCTTTAAGCCCATCGAACCGGCCAGCGTTCATCATCTTGCCGCGTGCATCGATTACTTGGAGCATGGGGAGCTTATGCCGCTCGCCTATTTCGAAATCCGCAATGTCGTGCGCAGGCGTAACTTTGATAATGCCGGTGCCAAATACCATGTCTGCCGCCTCGTCCCCTACTACGGGTAAACGTACTGTCACCGTCTTCCCCTCTTCCGCTGTATCAAGCGTCGTAATTTCGACTTCCGTGCCGATGTATTTTTTATAACGCTCGTCGGCTGGGTTCACCGCGAGCGCCGTGTCGCCAAACTTCGTCTCGGGTCGCGAAGTTGCTACGGTAAACGGCCCATACTTTAAGTAATATAAAACTCCCTCTTCCTCCTTATAATCCACCTCCAAATCCGATATGCCCGTAGCGCACCGCGTACACCAGTTAATAGTGCGGTACGCACGGTAGAGCAGGTCTTGCTTGTGATAATGCACAAAGGCATCCGCCACCGCCTCCGCATACGCAGGGTCGAGCGTAAAACGCGTGCGCGAAATATCAAACGAAGCACCCATGGTTTTAAACTGCCCCATGATGATGTCACCGTACTTCTGCTTCCATTCCCATACGCGCGCCATGAAAGCTTCGCGGCCCAGCTTATGGCGGGTGGTATCTTCTTTCTTTAATTCCTTCTCCACCACGTTTTGCGCGGCGATTCCGGCATGATCCGTCCCTGGGAACCATACGGTGTCGAATCCTTTCATGCGGTGGTAACGGATTAAGATATCCGTCACCGCGGCGTTCAGGGCATGCCCCATGTGCAAATTACCCGTGATATTTGGGAGCGGCAAAAAAACCGCAAACGGCTTTCCGCTCTTCTTCGGCAGGTTATCAGGATTAAAAAAACCCGACTCCTCCCACAAGGCATACATCCGCGGCTCCGCCTCCTTTGCGTCGTACGGCTTCTTTTCTATTTTTTCGCCCTCCATAATCCCCAGAAGTCTATTTTAAATATTCAAATTGGGCAACGCCTTTTCCGTAGGGATACCAGCGCTTAAGTATGAGGCGGCGGCGATCATCACGGCGTTGTCGCCGTTGTACTGCATCGCGGGAGCGAAGAATTCCATACCAGCGTCTTCTGCGCGTTTTTTGAGTTCTACGGACAAGGCTGCATTCGACGCCACTCCCCCGCACACTAATACCGATTGCGTGCCATTTTCTTCCGCCGCGCGCATGGTTTTCGTTACGAGCACGTCTATCGCCGCTTTTTGGAACGAAGCGCAAACGTCGGGAACAGATGCATCCGGATGCGCCTTCGTATGATATAAAACCGAAGTCTTTAATCCTGAGAAGCTGAAATTAAAATCGCCGGAGTGAAGCATAGGGCGCGGGAAGGCTATAGCATCGGGATTACCTTCACGCGCTAATTTTTCTACTTCCGGCCCGCCGGGGTACGGAAGCCCCAACATCTTCGCTACTTTATCGAACGCTTCGCCTACCGCGTCATCCTGCGTTTCGCCGAGCTTGCGCCACGATTGCATCGAATCCATTACGACAAGCGCCGTATGCCCACCGCTCACAAGAAGCACGACTGCGGGGAATTGTATTTTTTTCGCCAACTCCACGTCTAACCAATTGGAATACATATGGCCCTCGAGGTGGTTCACGCCAACTACCGGCACGCCCAATTTTTCTCCCAAGTCTTTCGCGAAATTAATACCCGTCCATAATGCAGGCTCAAGGCCGGGGCCGACGGTGACGGCAATACGGTCGAACTTCGCTTCGCACCCCGCGACTTTCAATTGTTCTAAAACTTCCGCATATGCGAGCGGCAAATTCAAAAGATGCTCACGTTTAGCTAAAGACGGCACCACTCCCCCGAACGGGCGGTGCGTGGCAATCTGCGTAGCGACCACGTGCGCGCGCACGGAAAAAACTGGCGCTTCGGCGCCGCCGGAACAAACGACCACGGCAATTGCCGTTTCATCGCAACTCGTTTCTATGGAAAGTATGCGCATGATTAAAAAACTATAATGCCACGGAATAAATAATAACGGAAGATGAATCGTCCTCGTAGAAAGAACTTCCTTATTGCTTCGCTTCCCTCGGAAGAAATTTTGCAATTTCAACCTCGTAAACTCGGGATGAATTGCAAAACCTCCTCCGGACGTGATTCAAAAACTCTAACCTCGCTATGCTCGGGAGATTTTTTTCATCAAAAAAATACGGCGAGTCGCCCCAAACACTATGGGACGACTCGCCTGCGTAACATTTCGAATCTCGCGATCACTTGCCGCCGGAAGATGAACCAAAAGGATCACCTCCACGAGGCTTGGTTGTGGTCTCACCGGGAGGGCGTGGACCGCCAAGCGCCGAGGGGAAAATCTTTTCGTCATTCTTCCTGACGACGGACAATCGATCGCATAGCGCAAAGAGATTCATGCTCAATTCCTTTTCCATCCAAGAAAACGAAACGTGATTTCAGAAACGAGACGTGAAAATCTGACGAGTCCCGCGCGGACAACTACTCCATTTCTCTGCGTCGGGGTTAGAGAACGTTAAAGAGCTGGAACGCATAACCACCATACCCCTTGCGGCGACGGCGTGTCAAACGAAGAAAATCGCTCAGTAATACAGCGATCGGTCAATCGGAATATCGAGGCTCGTCATATTCCCAACCGCCGTCTTAAACGTACCAACACCGCCGTTTTCGATAGGCAGTACTTCGTAACGGCTTTTATCCAGCTCGCACGAAGCGAGACACATGACGATACGCGCCTTTTGCTTGTTCCCGCTCCTGAAGCGGAGGAAAACAAAAGGATCTTCTTCGCCGATAGGCTTGCCCGTAAAAACGCACATCAGGGTTCCCGCATCCGGAAACTTAACACCCACCAATTGCCTATGCTCGACCCATTTACCGATCCGCTTAATCGTAGTGCTACTAGCACGGATAGTGCTCGCAGTCGGATTCGACTCTACGCCGAGCCCGATTTCATGAGAGGTAGGAACGAAGCCGGTCGCTAATTCACCACGACGATCCTTAAACATACAGAATTCCTCCGTTAAAGAATCAAAGAGCTATTTGAACGCAAAAATACGATACCCTTACTAAGAAAATATGTCAAATAAAAACGGGTTCGGCAGCCCCAATACCGCCGAACCCGCCTCTCTTAATCTTCGCTTCAACAAGTCTGAACGTTAGTCCTCCTTAAAAAGGAATGTGTGGAAATCCACTCCCAGCATACGCAACGGAGTTTTTTGGATCACCTCCTTTCGAAAGACTGGGAGCTATATACATAGTACGCCCCCATAAAAATAAAAAGCAATTGTGCCCGGGGAGAGACTCGAACTCTCATGCCTTGCGGCGCGCGCTCTTAAGGCGCGTGCGTATAACCATTTCGCCACCCGGGCAATTTTCAGTTTCGGAGGCCATGATCGGAATCGAACCGATGTATAGGAGTTTTGCAGACTCCTGCCTTACCACTTGGCTACATGGCCCTTCGATTTATAACGAAGTATCGCTCCCCATGAGCTTTTTTTCAATAAGAGCGGCGCGCTGGGGACCTAAATCGAGCTCGAAGGCTATGCGTGGAATAGGCTTTATGTTCATCTGGCGCACGAGCATGCCCTGAAACCTACCCGCGAATTTAGAAAGTATACGTATTGCCTCCGGACCCTGCTCGTCTGGTAATACCGATACGCGTACGCGCGCCTCGGATAAGTCCCCTGCCACGACTACTTCGGTGATAGTTGCGAGCATATCCTTTAATTCTAATTCCTCGCGGATCATGCGCGCCAAATTCGTACGGACCTCCTCACCCATGCGCTCTTTGCGGAAGTTCATACTACTTGATGACGATCCTGTCTCCTACGCGGATATCAGCGTCCGACTGTACTAAAAGCCCGCACTCGTTGCCGGCTTCAACGTGGCCGACTTCTTTCTTGCCCGTCTGCAAGTTATCTATCATACCCGTACCCACTTCGGCATCCGCGCGGATAATAATAACCTTTGCGCCGTTCTTCATTTCGCCCGCGGTCACTTTGCCGCCGATCACGTGGTTCTTCGCGCCCTTGTTGCCGAATAAGGCTAATACTTCAAGGTCGCCTAAAATAGCACCGCCCGTCGCTCTCAACACGCACATCGCCATTGCGTCCGTTAAATCGTAAATAACTTTCGAGGTTGTGATTTCAATACGGTTCGCCTTTGCTAAATATTCCGCCTGCTTCGTAGCCGCTACGCCGAAGCCTAAGACTATACCCTGCTTCGTTTCGCTTGCCACGAACCACTGCACGTCGCCGTCCGTGACGTCGCCCACGCCGGTGAGCGCAATGCGTATTACACACCCCTCCGGCACGGCAACCGCTTTTATAGCAGATGCGAGCGCTTCTAAAGGCCCCTGTGCATCCGCCTTCAAAATCGCGTTGATTACGATTCCCTGCTCCTTAGCGGACGACCGACGCGTAACAACGGGCACGGCCCGAGCAGGCGGTGCTACCTTTTCGCCTTTCGCGAGTTCACGGAATGCAATGCCAACCGGCGGCACATCCTTAAAGCCTGTTACCGCACACGGCAAGCCTGCCGCGCATTCCGCAATGCGGTTGCCGGCCGAGTCTTCAAGCGCCTTCACTTTTGCCGTAACATCCCCTACCGCGATTTCCGCGCCAATTTTTAAAACGCCTTCGAGCACCACGACATACGCCGTGACCCCGCGCTTACTATCCTTCGTCGCCTCTATGCAGTAACCAAGAGCCGGTGCGGCTTCGTCATATTCCAAATTCGCCACGTCGGCCGTGAGCGTTATCAAATCAAGCAAATCATCCACCCCGTCACCGGTCTTTGCGGAAATCCCCGCCCAGCTGACGTTGCCGCCGAACCCTTCGAGCAATACGCCCGCCTGCATGAGCTCGCTCTTAACTTTTTCAAGCGGCACATTCATGTCCGTTTTCGTAAGCGCCACGACATACGGGGTCTGCGTTTCTTCAAGTACGCGAATAGCTTCTTTCGTTTGGTCTTCCACGCCGTCCGTCGAGGCAACCACAAGTACGGCAACGTCTGCCACGCGAGCACCGCGCTCGCGCATGGCGCCGAAGGCTTCGTGACCCGGCGTATCAATAAACGTAAGCGGATGCCCGCCGTGCATCACGGCGTAGGCGTGTGTCGCCTGCGTGATACCACCTGCTTCGCCCGCAACAACATTCGTCTTACGGACATAGTCCAGTAAGGTTGTTTTGCCATGGTCTACATGGCCGACAATCGCGATTATAGGCGGGCGTTTCATAGTTAAGTCCCCTTAAAATACCACGATTCGCCACTTCGGGCAATTATATCGAACGCTTGACCGCGCGCCCGCGGGAATGCATCCTAACGGCGTTCATTCCCATACCCCTATACACCCTTTACAAGGAGAGTTGCTATGGCGATCAATGCCACAGGGCGCGCAAAACTCGTGCGCCGCCTCCTTGACGACGCGCGGCTTCTGAAAGAATGGGCCGCGAGCGAAGGGATCATACCGGACAATACGGATACGCTTTTCGACCTTGCTCTCACCGTGACCGAAAAAAAGAAAAAAACCGTCGTCAAGTATAAGAAGAAGAGAGGGAAAGCAAAACTCCTCAATGCTTTTTTGAAAAACGACGACTGGGCAGCAATAAAGCAAGCGATTAAGTTTTCCACGGCGGAAGCCCCGCTTGCCATCTTCGAATTTTTCAGAAGTCGAAAGAATAGGGCTCTGAGCGAGGAGGAATTGGACGAGCTTCCGTATCTCAAAGAAACCGGGCAAAGATTTACCCACAAGGAAACGACGTACCTGAACGTCCTTCTGAGACAGGCTGGCCTTCCCTACAACCTGCGCAGTATCGGCCGCGGAGAACGAGCGTACCGGTTCTTCATCGTCGAAGCGGAAGAAGCCCCGCGAAAAAGCAACGAACGGCAACTCGACCTTTTCGAGAACCCGTAACGGACGCGACAGCCACTTGGTCGTCGCGTCTTTTTGATTTAAAAGTTATCCCGATCCGCCAGTGCGCGGAGAGGTTAAAACTTTTCAATCATGTCCGGAGGGAAGCGAAGCGACGAGGACGATTCATTGAAACTAACCCCTAAACCTGCTAGAATACGGCTATGATAATCACCGCAGGATCCGACGGGAGCTTCAAATTGCAGACAGGTGGTATCACCCTTATGACCGAGGGTGTGGGTAGCGACAAGAGCCGCATGAAGCCCGACATCTTCCTGCGCATGGCGCGTAACGATGCGGAAACGCCCGAGGCAGGGTTCACCGTAAAAGGCGCAGGTGAGTACGAAATACAAGGCGTCGAAATCCGCGGCACGGAACCTTTCACGTACTTTTTAAAAGCCGAAGAAATGCGCCTTGTAGTGCTTTCGTCTGCAGACGTAAAGGCGCTCGAAGGGCTTATTAATATAGATATCGCAATCATACCGGACGGCGTGGCAATAGAAGGCATCGGCCGATTCCTCCGCCAACTCGAACCGAAAATGATAATCGCGGCAGAGAAAGTCGCCGAGCAGATCCATAAAGATTTAGGGCTCGCAATAGACCGTACGGAAAAAATAACGGTAAAACGGAAGGATATTCCGTCTACCGGAATGACACTCGCATGCCTCACCGCCTAAGAGAGAGCGAATCGAATAACATAAAGCGCCGCCAACTGATATGGCTCTCAGTGGCTTCATCCGCCCTCATAATCATGGTGTGGATTTTTTATATCGAGCGCACCTTTACCGGGCTATCCGCAGAACCCGCGGCGCCGCAAACCGACTCCGTATCGGTATTCAAAACAGGTCTCTCAACCATAAGCGAAACAATCACGACCGGCCTCGTAAACTCGTACCTGTATTTCCATACGGTTGCGTCCGAGGGAAAAACGTTTACCATAACCAAATAACGCCATGAAGAAGAAAGACGAAGAAAAAGAAATCGCCGTAACCGGCAAAGTAGAACAGCGCGAAATTACGCAAGAACTGCGCGAGGCGTACTTGGACTACGCGATGTCCGTAATCGTTTCGCGCGCCTTGCCCGACGTACGCGACGGCTTAAAGCCGGTACAACGCCGTATTTTGTGGGCTATGTGGGATGCGAACATAACAGCCGGCACGAAGCCGCGCAAATCTGCCTACATCACCGGCGAAACAATGGGTAAGTTCCACCCGCACGGCGACATGGCCATTTACGACGCCCTCGCCCGCATGGCGCAAGATTTTTCCCTTCGTTACCCCTTAATCAACGGCCAAGGCAACTGGGGCTCGATAGACGGTGACTCCCCCGCCGCCCAGCGGTACACCGAATGCAAACTCGCCGCTATCACCGAGGAGCTTTTA
Source organism: Candidatus Harrisonbacteria bacterium (assembly GCA_023244855.1). Taxonomy (GTDB): domain Bacteria; phylum Patescibacteriota; class Minisyncoccia; order UBA6257; family UBA11618; genus CALRGO01. Next base: position 28,332 of record JAHFLO010000001.1, read on the forward strand.
ATAGACATAGATAAGGAAACTGTCGACTGGCAGCCCAACTACGACGCCACGCGCGAAGAACCGAAGTGCTTGCCAGGCAAATTACCGAACCTCTTGCTTAACGGCGCGCAGGGCATCGCGGTCGGCATGGCAACGAGTATTCCGCCACACAACCTAACTGAGGTCGCGGACGCCACGCTCCACTTGATAGAAAACCCGGATGCCTCGAGCGAAGACTTGATGCAGCACATCCAAGGGCCTGACTTTCCGGGGGGCGGCATCATTTACGACAAGCGCGCCATCGTTAACGCCTACGTTACGGGCCACGGCCCTATCACCTGCCGCGGCGTGGCAACGGTGGAAGACGACGAGCGCATCGTTATCACACAGATCCCCTATCAGGTAAACAAGGCGGAAATGATCGTTAAGTTTGCCGAACTCGTAACCGAAAAGAAGGTGGAGGGTATTCGCGATATCCGCGACGAATCGGATAAAGATATCCGCATCGTGATCGAACTCAAAAAAGACGCCTCCGGCGAAAAAATCTTAAACCAGCTCTACCAGTACACGGATTTACAAAAGAACTTTAACGTAAACTTACTCGCCCTCCGCGACGGCTTGCAGCCGGAGGTCATGTCTATTAAAGACATTATCGAGTGCTACATCGCCCACCGCAACGTGATCGTACGCCGCCGCGCGGAATTCGACCTGAAGAAGGCGCGCGAACGGGCACACATATTAGAAGGCTTAAAGAAAGCGCTCGAAGAGATCGACGCCGTTATCAATACCATCAAGAAGTCGAAGGACCGCGCGGACGCCTTCGTAAACTTAATGAAGAAGTTCGCCTTTACAGACCTGCAGACGAACGCCATCCTCGACATGCGTTTACAAACGCTTGCCGCACTCGAAACGAAAAAGATCGAAGACGAGCTCGCAGAAAAGCGCGCTATTATCGCTGATCTCGAAGCACTCTTAAAAAGCGCCGCGCGTATTCTTACCGTTATTAAAAAAGAACTCGCCGACGTTAAGGCGCGCTTCGGCGACGCCCGCCGCACGAAGGTCGTGACGCACGGCTTAAAGGACTTTAACGAAGCGGACTTAATACCCGCCGAAGACGCCCTTATCACCTTCTCCGCAAGCGGGTACATCAAGCGCGCCCAGCCTAATATCATCAAGAGCCAGCACCGTGGCGGCAAGGGCTTGATAGGCGCGGACGTGGGCGACGAAGACTTCTTGCAGCAGATCATGACGGCTAACACGCACGACAACGTCCTCTTCTTCACCACGCGCGGCCGCGCCTTCCAGACGAAAGCATGGGACATACCCGTCGGCTCGCGCACCTCGAAGGGCAAGCTCGTGCAGAACTTCTTGGATATCGCGCCGGAAGAAAAAATAAGCGCCATCGTAAGCTACCCCGCAAAGCAGGGTGGCTATCTCGTAATGGTGACGAAGGACGGCATTATCAAAAAAACGCCGCTCAAGGATTTTGAGAACGTCCGCAAGAACGGCATCATCGCGATAGGCCTTAAGAAAGAAGACGGGCTCGTATGGGCGGCCCTCTCTTCCGGCAAGGACGATATATTAGTAACAACCGCGCAGGGGCAAGCAATCCGCTTTAAGGAATCACAGATACGCGGCATGGGCCGCACGGCCGCAGGCGTCATCGCCATCCGCCACAAAGCGAACGACCCGATCAATTCGTTAAACATTATCTCCCCCGAGAACGTAAAGACCACCCGCCTTTTGGTAGTCATGGAGCGCGGCTACGGCAAGCAGACGAAAATCGGCGAATACAAAACGCAGGCACGTGGCGGCAGCGGTATCAAAACTGCTAAGATTACTCCTAAGACCGGCGTGGTAGTTTCGGCGCACGCGGTAAGCGACGAAGAAGAGCTGTTCGTGCTTTCGGCCAAGGGCCAGATAATCCGCACGACGATTGCTTCCGTCCGTACCGCAAGCCGTGCCACGCAGGGCGTTAAAATTATGAACTTAAACGCCGGCGACAAGATTATCGGCACGATATGCCTCTAGAAAAAAAGACCGTCTGGATAGCGGCGGGGTTTTGCGTACTGTTAGTCGTCGCTATTTTAATCGCCACGGGCGCAATTAACCTCACTAAAAAGACTGCGAAGACGGAGCTTACGGTATGGGGGTTCGACAGCCCCTCTGTTTGGGAAAAATTGACCGCAGAGTACCACGCAGACCACCCCACGGTTACCGTAACGTACCGCAGCCTCTCCCCCGCAACGTATGAAACTGATTTATTGAACGGCCTCGCAACCGGCAAGGGGCCGGATATCTTTATGATCATGAATCCGTGGCTTTCGCGGCACGGTAACAAAATGGTGCCGGCGCCGATCGAATTCGCAAGCGCGGCGATGGTAGACGCCACGTTCCCCACGGCCGCAACACAAGAACTGACGAATAGCGGCGCCGCGTACGCGCTCCCTTTATACATGGATACGTATGCCCTTATTTACAATAAGGATCTCTTCGATAAAGCAGGCGTTACGCTGCCGCCCGTAAACTGGCTCGCATTCCAAGACCTCGCAAAGAAGCTCGGTAAGAATTCCGTGGCATTTGGTGGATCCGAATCGACTATCGAAGGCGCTTCGGACATAGTAGCCCTTCTCATGATGCAAGACGGCGTGCCAATGACAGATAAAGACGGCAAGACACGCTTAACCGGCGGCGAGGGCGCACTTTCTTTCTATACTAAATTCACCAACCCCAAGGGCGGCTACTACGCATGGGATAATAAACTCCCCACCGCATTCGAGCGCTTTGCCCGCGGCACACTCCCCGTACTTCTCGGTACGCACGCCGAAGTTGTGGCGCTCCGTAAGGCAAACCCAGCACTCCGCGTAGGTATAGCTCCCCTGCCGCAGGCGCCCCAAGCGCCGGTAAACTTCGCCACGTATGCGGCGCTCTCCGTATGGGTAGGTAGCGCACACCCCGTGGAAGCGTGGCAATTTATAAGCGATATTGCAGCAAATCCCACAAACGCCCTCTCATACGCCGCCGCAGCGAACGTGCCGCCTGCCCACCGCGCTCTTATTGGACAATTTGAAAACGATCCGGACGTAGGCGTATTCGTACGTGGGTCCCTTACCGCACGGCCGTGGTACCGGCTAAACGAAGCAACGGCGCGCGAAGCATTCTCTACCATGATAGAATCAGTGGTAAGCGGCGCAGCAACTCCACAGGCGGCTCTACGCGCAACTGAAGATTATTTAAACCGATAATGAATAACTTACTCGCACAGGCAACGTCCTTTTTCATCCAGTGCAAGGGGGACAAAAAATATTATGGGTCGGAGGAATCCATCTGCACCTTCGGGGACTTTCTCGACCTTCTCTACCGCATACTCCACCTTTCGATAACTGTCCTCGCTCCCCTCGTCGTCGTGGCCGCCTGCATGTACGGATCCTTCCTCGTAATACTCTACGGGCAGGATCCGAAAAATCTCGTAAAAGGAAAAGCTGTTATAACGAACGCCGTCGTTGGCCTCCTGATAGTCTGGGGCGCATGGGCGGCCCTTAATACTTTTTTCTACGTCTTTAATATAACGCTCCCCTGCGGAGCCGTGTGGTACTCCATAACACCCTCATGCCGATACTAATAACTCTACTAGCGCGCGGGGCGCCCGCCTCGATGTTCCCCTACCAAGGACCAGAAACCTCCGTCACGGACGAAGTGCGTGGTATGAGCCGTTTTTTACAAAACAAAGCCTTCAATAACGGCTACGAATCGGACGGCGGCATGAACAGCCTCCCTAACCCCTTAGGCGTAACGAACTTGCAAGATATCGTGGATAAGGTCATAAGCGCGCTTACGGTACTTGCCGTACCCGTCGTGCTCGCTATGGTTCTTTATGGCACCTTTAAAATAATCACCTCCGGCGGCGATCCGGCGAAGGCGGCAGAGGGCGGCAAAACCATACTCTACGCCGCAGCCGGCTTCGGCTTACTCCTTATATCAAACGGTATCGTGTCGATAGTTCAGTCGCTCTTTTAATAGGAAGACGGAAAGGGGTGCGTGCTTTTTTAGAGGGTAAGACTTGGCCTAGCGGCCCGGAGCGCACTCTAAAAAGGCACGTACCCCTTGTAGTTAAGAGTTATCCACAGACACACCGCGTAATACGTGATACTATTAACCTAAACATACCTATGAAACATATCCGCACTATTTACGGAGCATTCATCGCAAGCATTGTAATGCCCCTCTTCGCGTTCGCGCAGCCGTATCTCCCCGAATACGGGGGGTACCAAATAAATCCCCAATTCGGTGGCGGCTTTGGCGGGAACAACTTCGGCGGTAGCTACTACGGCCAAACGCGCGGCCTGCAAGTAACGAACTTCTCGTCGGTTCTCGGCATTATCAATACCCTCTTGGGCTATATGCAGGTTGGTATTTTCCTCGTTGCACTCTTTTACTTCCTTTGGGGAGCATACCTCATGGTAACGGGAGACGTTTCAGGCGGAGCCAAAAAAATGGGGTACGCCGCAGTAGGTATCGGTGCAGCCATTCTCGCCTTTAGCATTATCCCCTTCGTCTGCTTCGTGGTTGGATCGCAGGGACCGGCATGTCGGCTCTAACGGATCGAGATATATTTCAAAATCAAAAAAGCCGGATGCAAAACTGCATCCGGCTTTCGTTTCAACTCGAATCCCTTTCACGACTCACCGATTAGAGCAATCCCGCTCTTGCTCGGCCGCCCACTGATCGTAGAACTGAAACGGCGGAGGGTCTTTTCTTTGGGAAAGTGGACCGTGCCAAGGCTTAGGCCGCCACTCCATATCCTCCGTGTACTGCGGAACCGACTTCAGTCCGTTCTGCAAGTTCACTTCGACGTTGCGTAATACCCGCCCCAATAGGTTTGGCTGCACTACCTGCCTCTCCTCTTGCGGCTTCTCCCATGCCCGCAAATCCCAAACCCCCGGAACTTGAGACATTTTGTGGGGGTTGAAGGGTTCGGCTCCGGATCCCCCGCAGAAGAAACAACCCTTCAAGAAGAAGCCGAGGAAGAAGAGGCAGGTGAACCACTTGCAGATATTACCGAAAGTGAGTTCGAATATGTCTGCCGCCTTTTTCTTTTTTTTCTTTTTCTTGGCTTTCGGGGTGGAAGTTGACGCGGGCGCCGGTGTTGCGGTGCTCATAATGACCTCTTCTATGCCCTCTGGGCGTATGGGAAAATCGGTGAATTCAGTTGAGATTTCAGTTACAAACTGCTAGTATTAGTATACAATATCATATCGATATTGTCAATAGTCCCCTTCTGGAGACTACTGCCCCTGTGGCGAAATGGCAGACGCGCATGGTTTAGGACCATGTTCCGCAAGGAGTGGAGGTTCAAGTCCTCTCGGGGGCACACAATCATTGACTTTTATATATAAAAGACTTATTATAGCCTTGTTCAATTAGAACCGTTACAGCCCCTTTCCATCACCCATATCCACCCCCCCAAGGAACTCCGATCATGACGAAAAACGATTTCTACTGCGTAGCCCTGCACCGCGGCAAAAGGATTACGCAAGCACTACGCGAAAGCCTGCTCGTCGAAGCATGGTATCTCGCGAAATCGCACAAGAAGAGCAAAAGAATAAAGGGAAAAGAACACGAAGGGTCTATTCGAATCAAACAAGATTCGATCTACTACAATGGAATGACCGGCTGGCTTTTCGAGGCGCGATTCGTAACGGAGGCAGACGACGTCACGGTAGACTTCCTCGTCTCCCATAATGCCTTCAAAGAGCTTGAGAACGCAGACGAAGACAGAGATTACGCATGGGATGAAGGTGTTTTCAGAATCAAGGATGGAGATGCGGAACTCGAAGAATCAAAATCCACCCCCTCCGACAACCCCATCCTTAAAGCGATGCGTGGCTGCGCCGCAAACTAAAGACCCGCCAACAACCCGCGAGAACCCCCTCACTCCCCCGAGTGAGCCGAGGGTTCTTTTTTTTATTTGAAAACTGCCGTGTGGTGCGCTATACATTGCTTATGAATAAATCCCTTACCATAAGAGTACTCGCTATTATCGCTATCGGCATCGGCTATTACGCGTATATGCAGAAAACGCCGCAGCAAGAGCTGGTAACGCAGCCGGACGGCCAAGTAGCCACTTCAACGGCGTCGACTACCGCAGATACCACCCCTCTTAAAAAAGAAACCGTAAACATCGGCGTTATCGTCCCCTTAACCGGCGCGCAGGCGGCGTACGGGCAAGGTATTAAAGAAGGCTTAGATCTTTCTGCGGACGGTATCAATAACACTCCCCGCTTCGGCATCCGTATCAACCTTATATACGAAGACACGCAGAGCGACATAAAAAACGCTCCCGCTGCGGCACGCAAGCTCACGAGCAAAAATAACGTGGTGGCGCTCGTAACCGTGCTCTCCCCTATCTCCCTTTCCGTCGCGCCTATTGCCGAAGAAACGAAAACCGTCTTACTTACCATGGCGTCGCTTTCGGCAAAGCTTAATACCGCTGGCCCCTACGTCTTCAAGAATGATGACCTCGCGGCAGGTATCGGTATCACACTCGCCGATGAGGCGATCAAGCGTGATCTTAAATCCGCAGCAACGATATTTGCGCAGTACAACGACGGCGTAATCGAATACCACGACGCATTTCTCAAAGAATACAAAGCCAAGGGCGGCGCAATTACCGGCACCGAAGGATTCAACGGCGACATGACGGATTTCCGCACGCCGCTCCAAAAGCTACTCACGGGCAAGCCTACCGCCATTACCGTAATGGGCTTACAGCGCGACTGCGCGCTTATCGCGAAGCAAGCACGCGAGCTCGGCTACAAAGGCCAGCTCTTGGGGTCGCTCTGCTTCGACGACCCGACGGTGGTCGCCGCCGCGGGCGCGGCAATAGAAGGCGCCATCATGACGAGTACGAACGGCACGCCATCCGGAAAATTCAACGAACTCGTTATGAAAAAATACGGTCACGACCCACTCCGCTGGAGCGCGGAAGCCTTCGACGGCCTGCGCTTCTTAGCGCTCGGGCTCTCCCGCGCCTACGACGGCAAAAACCCCGTTACCGGATACACCCTGCAAAACGCCCTTTCCCTTATCACGAGCTTTAACGGCGAAGCGGGCGAAGCGACATTCGATAAGGACGGTAATGCCCATAGGCCACTGCACATAAAAGAAGTGAAGAACGGCGAAATAATAGAAATTAAATAAAGCTACCGAATATAAAAACGCCGGATATCGATCCGGCGTTTTTATTCTTCCTCACTCCTCCTTTTGCCGTGGAACGCCTTATAAACTTCGCGGAGATGCTTGTTGGTGACATGGGTATAAATCTGCGTGGTGGCTATGGAGGCATGGCCGAGCATTTCTTGCACCGAACGAATATCCGCGCCATTCGCAAGTAAGTCCGTGGCGAAGCAGTGGCGGAGGGTATGCGGCGAAAGCTTCTTACCTATAATCCCGGCTTGCACCCCATACCGCCCTATCATACGCTCCACCGCGCGCGGGGTTATACGCCCAATTATCTTTCCCTTCAGGATACTCACGAACAAAGGGATCTCCGCATCCGTGCGCCTGTCCATATATGCCGCCACCGCCTTGCACGCCGTAGGCGATAAGAATACCAGCCGCACCTTCCCTCCCTTCCCCCGCACCGTAAGCTCGCCTTTTTTTAAATCAATAAAACGGTCGAGTGCGCACAGTTCCGAAAGCCGTAAACCGGTACAAAAAAATAATTCGAGCATCGCCTTGTCACGCACGCCTGCGAGCGTCTTAGTATCCGGCGCGTCGAGCAGTCGTTCTAATTCAACGTGACTTATAATCTCCACTTGCCGCGCCGGCGCCTTTAATAATTCAATACGCTCGGGTGGGACGGTTTCATGCCCGCGCTTCGCTAAATATTTTAAAAAACTACGGAGGGCTATTACATACTGACTCTGCGTCGCCTTCTTTAAGTCCTCGCGCGCGAGAGCGAGACGGAAATCACGAATACCCTGCTCCGTAATATCGCTCACATCGGTAATTTTTGCGGCCGTAAGGAACCGCTCGAGGTAATGGGCGTACGCGCGCCGCGTGACCACCGCCCGCCCCCGCTCCACCTCTAAGTAGTCAAGATATTCCTTCAGAACCGTCAAAGCTTTCATGGTTTGAATATACCGCAAAAAGCGTGATATGCTCTAAATCTTCTAAAGACTATGAAATTACTCTACAAAAACATCGCGTGGACCATTCTCGCCCTTGTCATGCTTTCCTTCGTATTCTCCCTTTTCGCGGACTACGCAGCAGCACCAAAGGCGCTTTCTCTTAACGATTTAGTGGCTAAGATCAACGCGAACGAAGTCGCCTCGATCATCGTCCACGACAATACGCTCGACATTATACTTACGGACAAAACAGAACTAACAGCCCAAAAAGAATCCGAAGCGGGTCTTACCGAAACCCTCAAAAACTACGGTGTGGAGCCCGAAGCACTTGCAGCAGTGCCGATTACGGTAGAAGACCGTACAGGCGGCAGGTTCTGGGCAAGCGTCTTAATCCCCACGCTATTGCCGGTAATCGCCATGATTGCCATCTTCTGGTTCATCTTTCGCCAAGCAAAGGGCGGGCAAAACCAAGCATTCTCCTTCGGCAAATCGAGCGTGAAGCTTTTCGCGAGCGATAAAGACAGCGTAACCTTCGCGGATGTTGCCGGCCTGAAGGAGACGAAGCAAGAACTCGAAGAGATCGTAGACTTTTTGAAAAACCCTAAGAAGTTTATCGACATGGGCGCGCGCATTCCCCGCGGCGTGCTTTTAATGGGTGCCCCCGGAACGGGTAAGACATTGCTTGCGCGTGCGGTCGCAGGCGAAAGCCATGTCCCCTTCTTCCATATCTCGGCGTCCGAATTCGTGGAGATGTTCGTGGGCGTGGGCGCGAGCCGCACGCGCGATGCGTTCGCAACAGCAAAAAAATCCGCGCCCTCGATTTTATTCATAGATGAAATAGATGCTATCGGCCGCCAACGCGGCACGGGCATGGGCGGCGGGCACGACGAGCGCGAGCAGACCTTAAACCAGATCTTAGTCGAGATGGACGGCTTCGAGCGCGACACGCAGGTAATAGTCCTCGCGGCCACAAACAGGGCTGACGTTTTAGACGAAGCGCTCCTGCGCCCCGGCCGGTTCGACCGCCGCATCACCTTAGACAACCCCGACATAAACGACCGCGAAGCGATTTTGAAAATCCACAGCAAAGACAAGCCGCTCGAAAAGACGGTTGATTTGCGTAAGGTCGCGACCCGCACCCCCGGCTTTTCGGGCGCTGACCTCGCAAACCTCATGAACGAAGCTGCCATATACGCAGCGCGCAACAACCGCCAATCCATTATCCAAGGCGACATCTATAACTCCATAGAGAAGGTCCTCATGGGGCCGGAACGCAAAGGCAAAGCGGTCTCGAAAAAAGAGCGCGAAATAACGGCATACCATGAGGCAGGCCACGCTTTGGTTGCAGCGTCCTTAAAGAACTCAGACCCCGTGCACAAGGTATCTATTGTAAGCCGCGGCTATGCGGGCGGCTACACCATGAAACTCCCGCTGGAAGACGAACACCTCCGCACGCGTTCGCAGTTCATGGCGGACTTGGCGATGATGCTCGGCGGCTATGCGGCAGAGCAAGAAATGTTCGGCGAAATGTCTACGGGCGCTTCGAACGACCTGCAAAAAGTATCGGAACTCGCGCGCCGGCTCGTAACCCACTACGGCATGAGCGAAAAGCTCGGCCCTATCACCTTCGGTAAATCTAACGACATGCTCTTCCTCGGCCGCGAATTCGGCGGGGACAAAAACTACTCGGAGACGGTAGCGACGCAGATTGACGAAGAGGTGAAGGGATTCATCGCCCGCGGGTATGGGGTGGCGCAGAAGGTTGTAAGTACCCGCAAAAAAGCCCTCGAAGCAATCGCGAAGGCCCTGCTCGAAAAGGAAGTATTAGAACAAGAAGAGTTTAACGAAGTGATCGCGCCGTTTAAGTTGAAGCCGCTTTTGGCTTAAATCAAACAGACATGAAAAAACGGCGCCATCTCCCATGGCGCCGTTTTTATTTCTATCAGAGTAGAAGCTTTAATGCCTCGTCCCACGAATGGACGCGGTCGATGCGCCCGTTGCACACCATCTCTCCCCTGTTCCACGGCTGGTCGAAAAGAAGTACGCGGATGCCTGCATTCGCGCAACTTACGACATGGTCGGGAACGTCTTCAATTATGATCTCCGCGCCGATTTCGCGACACACATCCGCCTTCGACTGCGCCACGCGCGCATGCGTAAAAAAGTTAGTATGGTACACCTCGCGAAACAATCCCGTAAATTCCCTATCAAGTAAGGCTCGAGTCACATCACGCAGTTCGTCCGGCCTACCCGTTACGGCAACGAGCGTATACTGCTCGGCAAGACGCACAAGGGCTTCGTAAGCCCCCTCCATAACCGGCAAAAACGCGAACTCCCTACTAGCACAGAAGATATTCATCTTGTCGATCATCTCCTCGCGCGTACCACCCCATACTTCCCATGCACGATGCGAAGTAAAATCCTCCTTCCGCAAGGACGTGCCGTACCGCTCGTTATGGAATGCCGCTACGGCCGAACAAAGATCAACCAAAACGTCGTCTATGTCGCAGGCGATTATCATGAAAATACTATATACGCCCCCCGTAAGAAATAAAGTCCTGATTGACCCACCCCCCTCCCCTGCCTTAGAGTGTGTGGATAGTGGGGCCAGTAGCTTAGAGGCCTAAAGCATCGAGCTTATACCTCGAGGATCGATGGTTCGAATCCATCCTGGCCCACAAATAAATATAAAAAATAAAGCAGCATGCACGGGAGCACTCCCATGCATGCTGTCTTTTGTGTCCCCCGCCGAAGGACTTTTAAGCCATCGCGGAAAGGCAGTCTTCCCATGTAACTCCGCGGCATTCCCGACTCATCCTGCGGAAGGAAATGCGCGAGAGAAACAGGCCGAAGTCGACTGCGCGCCGGATACCGGCAAGCATATCGATCGGTGTTTTTCCGGCGAACGTACGGCCGTGCGACTCAGTGCCGTCGGCGTACAAAATTTCATCCGGTTCAACATCGCCCTCATCCCAATAACAATTGGGATTGAACGATCCGAGACAATAGTCACCGGAGCGGTATTCGCGACCCAGCCCCCTAACCAAGACTCTCTCCAAAAAATCCGGAGCAGCCAGTTTATGGCCCTCCGCCCCGCAACGACGCGAAGCAGCAAAACCCAAAACTCTCCGACTCATCCTTGAAAGCTTTCTCATGACGATACCCCATTACCATGTACTCGAAACGGCAGCGGAAGCGCGCGACGTTACGCCCTCCCCGACTGCGTAGCTGATTATTAAAATACCTATATAATCCTAATTTGTCAATAAAAACTGCCGCACGAACGCCCGTGCGGCAGAAATAAATATGCAGGACGGAGGGACTTCCTATTCCACTCCCCCTCTGCGTCGACTACGAACCATTTCCGCGAGACTCAAAGGCTTTCTCGGAGCCACCGCAAGGGGCTCGTCATCGGTATTCTCCGATGATTGCCTCTTCCGCGAAGACAGAAAGCGCCCCAAAATGACTTTGGTTCGCTGCCGTTTCGGGCTATTCGTCCATGAACGCATGTACGCACCTTTCTCTATTTCTAGAACCCGCAGTGGAACGGCTACGCTAGCCGCATCCGCACTGCTTTGACTGTTTGCTATTATACGCTTATTGCGGGATTTGTCAATCCCCTACAATAATTCAATAGCTTGGAATACCCAGCACCACCACTGCATAAAAAATAACCGCGGCCGCGAACGAAATGTTCGCGCCGCGATACCCCAGGAAGAACAATCCCTACCTCAACCGAACCCGTACCAATCCCCAATTGTCTCACGCATCAGGGCAAGCCACATCGCGACTTCATCCGAATGACTCATAGTTCGCTACTCCCTCAACTACGTACATTGGACTTGGAAAAGAAAGAGGTGCGACGCTGCGCCTCTCGCCGAGTGTATCTTAAAATAATCCTATAACCGGCGTTTTTCAAGTATGCGTTGCCATAATCCCCTGTCGTTGCTATATTCACAGCCATGGGCGCCTAGCTCAGTGGTAGAGCGCTTCTTTTACACAGAAGATGTCGGGGGTTCGATTCCCTTGGCGCCCACCAATAATAAAAGCCCTTATTTGGGGCTTTTATTATTGGTGATTGCACTAGGGGGAATCGAACCCGGAGGGGCGAGAGTTTTTAATGAGCTCGCGAAGCGAGCGATTATAAAAACCGATGTCTCGACCGCAGGAAGAGGCGATTCCCTTGGCGCCCACCTTCCTTTTTCTTATTGACGCTCCCCCGCCGCTACGGTATATATATCCCCAGCACCGACCCATTCGTAGGACTTTTTAAACGGAGCCACACCATGACCAGCTTTCAAGAAGAAGGCTTATTCACTGAACGAGAAGGACAAGGAACCACGGAAAAAGAAGAACGCGACGAGGACAGAAAAAAGGATGGTCCGTCGCTCCCACCTGCCGTTCTCGAGTACGTCGAAACGCACGGGGGCGCCAATGATTAAACCGTATGGCACCCCCCCACCCCAAACCCGCCCCTGCATCGCAGGAATAGGCGGGTTTTTTGATTTTCCCGATTTTTCCGCTATACTCTCCCCCGTTAGCACCCCACAACCGAATACTCGAAAAAGGAATTTCAAAGTGGCCCTACGGCATCTCTTAACCCAGCAAGTCCTTACGCCTGAGATAGAAACAGAACAACAGCCTTCGATCGTCGTCCTCCACGGATACGAAACGTACGCCGGCGGCCGGCTCGGCCCCCTCGCCCTTGCCGTATGCGTTGCCGCGCTCGCGATCTACCGCGCGGAACGCAACGTGCTTTTCATCCTCGTGGGCGGCTGGCACCTAAAAGAAGCTGGAGCCTCAAACACCATCGCGGATGCCATGGCATTATGGCTTATGGAAAACGGCGTACCGAAGGAACGCGTCATCACCCAACGGGGCATGAGCCTAATGCATTTCCGGCCCCCGCGCGATACCCACGAAGAACTAGCACTTCTCCGCATGATCCGGCGCATGCTCGGACTCTATGGCATGAATCCGTTCCGCTTCATTGCGTGGGAGAAGCATGTACCGCGTATAGAAGCAGTCCAACGCACGTGGAAAATGCGTTCCACCAAAGCCGTTCCCGTTACCCCTATCCCCCACCAATGGCTATGGAAACGGCGCGCCACCGAGCTCTGCGCACGGATAGCGCAAGCGTTCGACCCGCAGGGATACGGAAGAATTTTTACCCGCATCCGCCGCGGACGGACTATCGCAAGTGAAGGAATTCCCCTCCTCGAGACATAGGTAGTCTCCCCCGCCTCCCAGCAACCAAAACCTCAACCCGCTGTCTCCCCGACTGCGGGTTTTTTGTTGACCACTCACCCACCCTGATAAACAAATTGTTTACCGGCAAACACTTTATATTTTTTGTAAAACACTTTTGTTTTACAAAGTGTTAAACATCGCTGTTAAACAAAATTTTGTTTAACACCCAAAAAAGATAATAGCAAAGCGCCCGCCCGCTTGTTTTACAAACATGGCATTGACTTACTTTGTTTAACAGTGTGAAACATATCGTTTTGTAAAACAATCCGATACGCTCATGGATATTAGATTTTATTAAAAAATGCATAATTGAGTGTTTAGCGTTTTTCACGAAAAAACGATTTTATTTTGTAAATCAACCAACACTCGACCGCATTTGTAAAACAATTTGTTTGCTGACAAGCATTGATTTACATAATTTAGAGTGTTGGTTGATTTACAAATCAAATCACTTGTTGGTCAACCAACAGTGATTTGCTGATGTAATTGAGTGTTGGTTGATTTACAATCAAACACATGACCCCGAAGCAAAAACGCGGAAACAGGGGAGAGGATATCGCCGCCGAATACCTTATCGCAAAAGGACATACAATAATCGACCGCCAACACCGTAAGCCGTGGGGCGAACTAGATATCATAGCGAAGGCAGGGGATGACACGCTCGTCTTCGTGGAGGTGAAAGCCATAGGGGCGGGCAGCGGGGCTTTTACGCCCGAGGGGAATATGACCTCTACCAAGATTATGAAAACCAAGCGGGCCGCCCTAACCTACGCGAACGCCAACCCAAAGCTTTCGGCCAAGGGGTGGCGCATAGACGTCATCGCCATAGACCTCGCAGGGGATACGGCGCGCGCCCTCCGGCACTACGAAAATATCTAACGAGGGTGGGGGATGGACTTGACAAGAAGCCCTGAAAAGAATATCCTTTTAGAGTAAGTGCTGTGATTGACTGGCCGCCCGTGGGGTGGCCATTACTGTTTTTAAATACCATTCTCATCACTAAAATAATTAATAAAAAATAAAAATATGTTCGACCTGAAAGTCATCGCGCGCGCCATCGAGCAGCTCGCGGAAGAGAAGCACATAGAAACCGGCAAAGTAGTCGAGGCTGTTGAAGCCGCACTCGCCGCTGCGTACAAAAAAGAATACGAAAAGAGGGGAGAGGTCGTGCGCGCGAAATTCGATTTAAAAACCGGCAACGTTACCTTCGCGCAAATCAAAACCGTAGCGGATGAAACGACCGTCGACATGACACCGCCATCCGAAGAAGAAATCGCAGCGGAAAAAGCACCCGCCGAAATGGACTACCGCAACTCGCGCTACGAAGCGCCGGAGCCCGTACTCGAAGAAGGCAAATTACCGCGCTACAATCCCGACCGTTACATCTTGATCAAGGAAGCGCAGAAGATTAAAGCCGACGTACTGCTCGGCGAAGAATTGGAATTCCCGCTCGAAACGAAAATCGACTTCGGCCGTATTGCCTCGCAAACGGCGAAGCAAAATATTTTACAGAAACTCCGCGAAGCGGAACGCGACTCGATCATGTCCGAATTCAAGAATAAAGAAGGTGAGATTGTTAACGGCGTGATACAGCGCTTTGAGCGGGGGACTACGTACGTCGACATCGGCCGCGCAACGGGCGTGATGTTCTACAACGAATCCATCCCTGGCGAGCACTACCGCATCGGCGACCGCATGAAGTTCTACGTGACGGCAATCCAGAACGACACGAAGGGTCCCGGTATTATTCTTTCGCGCGCGCACCCGCGCCTCGTCGTAAAACTCTTTGCGCTCGAGTCGCCCGAAATTGCGGATGGCTCGGTAGAGATCCAAGCCATCGCGCGCGAAGCCGGCAACCGCACAAAGATTGCGGTGGTATCGCACATGAAAGGCGTTGACCCCGTTGGCTGTTGCGTCGGCCAGCGCGGCACCCGCGTAATGGCGGTAAGCGGCGAACTCGGCCAAGAGAAAATAGACATCATAGAATTCTCCGAAGACCCCGCGGACTTTATTGCGCACGCATTGTCGCCCGCAAAAGTCGCGCGCGTGGAGATTATGCCGCGCCGCGAAGCCCGCGCCTTTATTCCTGACGACCAGCTCTCTTTAGCTATCGGCAAGGGCGGCCAGAACGTGCGCTTGGCGCACCGGCTGACTGGCTGGAAGATAGACATCCGCGCCGAGTCCTCGCCGGAAACCGCCGTACTGAAAGATGAAGAAATGCCGCAAGCGGAGGGAGCTGAGGAAACAGCGACGGACGCATCCACTGAACCGAAGACTGAAGCGTAAAATCTACCCACTAACCACTACCCACTAAAAACATATGGACATGATGAAATTGACGGCAGGGGACAACGCACCGGAAGAAATAAACGTCTTCGTGGAGATCCCGCAGGGATCGTCTATTAAGTACGAAGTAGACAAAGATTCGGGCCTGCTTTTCGTGGACCGCTTCTTGCACACCGCAATGAGCTACCCCTTTAACTACGGCTTCGTGCCGCAAACGGACGCAGAAGACGGCGACGCCGTTGACGTACTTCTCATATCCTCGATGCCGGTAACACCGGGATCCGTCGTACGTGCGCGGCCCATCGGTATGCTCGAAATGGAAGACGAAGCCGGCATGGATAACAAAATCCTCGCAGTACCCATTAAAAAAATCGACCCCGACTATACAGACATCGAAGATATTACTGACATTAGCGAACACACGAAAAACAAAATTAAGCACTTCTTCGAAAACATGAAGTCGCTCGAGAAAGGGAAGTGGGTAAAGCTCAAAAACTTTTTGGGGAAGGATGCCGCGATGGAAGAGATTAGGAAGTGCATGAAGTAAAAACCAACCATGAAATCAACGTTCAAAAAACTGCCGGCATCGGCCGTAGAACTCACGGTCGACATGGACCTCGTCGAGTTCAAGGACTACTACGCGCGCGCATTCCAAGCGGCGAAGGCGGGTATTGAGATTAAAGGGTTCCGTAAGGGTATGGCGCCGGACGCTGTACTCGAAGGGGCGATAGACCCGAAGAAACTTTTTGACGACGCTGCGGAGCGCGCGATAAAAACCACGCTCACGGACGAAACGGAAAAAAACGCGTGGACGATAATCGACCGCCCCGTGATTGAAATAAAAGATACGGATAAATCCTTCTCGTACGTCGCGAAGTTTTCGATCTTCCCCGAAGTAAATATCGAAGGGTTCGACGCGATAGCCGAAAAAGAGCGTGCCACGCTCGAAAAGAAAAAGGAGAAAATAACCGTAAAAGAAGACGAAACAAAAGAGGCGCTTACGTGGCTCCAAAACGCCCGCGCGGAAAATAAAGAAACGGCAGAACCTGCCGCACTCGGCCGCGTAATCGAAATCACGGTAAAGAGTTCGTTCGCGAAAGAAGCTCACGACGACCGCTTCGTAGTTGGCAAGGGCCGCTTCATGGCGGGCTTCGAAGACAAGCTGATAGGGAAGATTGCAGGGGAGACTGTGGCGTTTTCCATCAAAGGACCCGCCGACTACTGGAACGAAGAACTGCGCAATAAGGACGTTGATTTTTCCGTGACTATTAACAAAGTCTACGACCAAGTCCTGCCGGAACTCGACGATGCCTTCGCCGAAAAGGCAGGGAAATTCAAAACCCTCGTAGAGCTAAAGGAAAGTATCATGACGGGTATACGCGAAGAGAAAGTCCACCACGAAGAAGAAGCGGCGTGTATTGCGGCGCTCGAAGCTGCAGTAACGAAGGCGAATATCGACGTGCCGCGTCCGATGATAGAAAAAC
This sequence comes from Candidatus Harrisonbacteria bacterium, assembly GCA_023244855.1. Lineage (GTDB taxonomy): Bacteria > Patescibacteriota > Minisyncoccia > UBA6257 > UBA11618 > CALRGO01. Next base: position 45,463 of record JAHFLO010000001.1, read on the forward strand.
TCCGCGAGCAAGATAAAGAGATGACGGAAGAAGTCGCGAAACGGAAAATCGCGACGCACCTCGTGATTTACGCAATTGCAGATAAAGCCGGCATCCGCCCCACAGAAGAAGAAATCCAAACGGAAATCGCCAAGTACGGCGCGGGTGCTATGCGTGGCGAAAACGGACCGATTGACGCTAAAAAAATCCATGGTTATATTTACGAGAGGCTCCAGCAGAAGAAAGTCTACGATTACATCCTCAAAAAATAATGAATAACTACCTCGTCCCTACGGTTATAGAGAAGTCCTCGCAAGGGGAGCGCGCGTACGACATCTACTCGCGGCTTCTTAAGGAGCGCATTATCTTCCTCTCCGGCCCTGTGACGGACGCTTTGGCGAACACCGTTATCGCGCAGCTACTCTTCCTCGAAAACGAGGATTCGAAGAAAGACATTACGATTTATATAAACACCCCTGGCGGGTCCGTAAGCGCCGGCCTCGCAATATACGACACGATGCAATACGTTAAGCCGCACGTATCGACCGTCTGTGTAGGCATCGCCGCATCCATGGGCGCGGTACTACTCGCCGCCGGCACGAAAGGCAAGCGCTTTTCGCTACCTAATTCCGAGATACTTTTACACCAAGTAATGGGCGGCGCGCAGGGGCAGGCAAGCGAGATAGAAATCACCGCCCGCCAGATATTGAAGATTAAAGACCGCCTCAACAAAATCCTCGTAAAGCACACGGGGCAGACAGCTGGTAAAATAGAAAAAGACACCGACCGCGACTTCTACCTCTCGGCACCCGAGGCGAAGGACTACGGCGTCATCGACGCGATAATCGAAAACCGCAAATAATGCGCTTTCATTTCTGGGAATACGTTTTCTTCGTAAGCGCCTTCGGGACGGTGGTATTTTTCCCCGCCGCGCAGGATTTAATGCCGCTCCTTGCCGTACCGGCATATGCCTTCAACGCCGCGCTCGCGGGTATCGCAGCACTCGCGGGCCTTACGCTTTACGAAACGAGCCGCGGTAACAGAACGCGCAAGCGGTCGCTCATAATCGCAGCCCTCGCTGGATGCACGGCAGTACTCATAAGCACTGGCGGGTACGCCTCATCGCCGGAATTCGCACTATGGTCGCTTAATGCGGCCGTCGCCGTATGCACATTCGGGTCAATTCTCGCTCGCCGCTTTTTCCGCCGCGTGGAGCGCGATTTCCGCCGGAATGCAGCGCACGTTCTCGCACTTGGCCTCGCAATGAATGCCGTAGGGCTCCTCGGAGCGCATCTTTTAGTACTCTTCCCGCCCGTAATAATCGGAGTACTTTTCGCCACCCTAACCTTCGCTGCGCTTTTATAAATGCAATCACGTAATCTTTTAGATAACGCTGTAGATATTGCGGATAAGGCGCATCTCGAGGCAGCGCTCGCCTCCGGTAAAAAACTCCGCGTAAAGTTCGGCATTGACCCCACCGCACCAGACCTCCACCTAGGACATGCCGTCGTACTCCGCAAACTGCGCGCCTTCCAAGACGCCGGACATCAAGCGGTTTTAATAATAGGGGACTTTACGGCAATGATCGGCGACCCAACGGGCAAATCAACCACGCGCCCCACGCTCACGAAGGAGCAAGTGAAGGCTAATCTCGATACGTATCTCGCCCAAGCGGGCGCTATCCTTGATATAAAAACTACCGAAATACGACATAACAGCGAATGGCTAAATGAATCTCTCCCTAAGCTTATTGAGCTTATGGGCAAGGTGAGTATCCAACAAGTGCTTCATCGCGCGGACTTCAAGAAACGAATGGGGGAGGAAGTCGACATAAGCATGCTCGAAATAATGTATCCATTACTCCAAGGTTACGACTCGGTTGCCGTGCGTGCTGATGTAGAGCTCGGAGGAACAGACCAGACATTTAACATGCTTATGGGCAGGCGCGTACAACGCGCGTTTAATACACCCGAGCAAGACGTTATGACACTTCCACTCATCGAGGGGACGGACGGAGAACATAAAATGTCCAAGAGTCTCGGCAACTACATAGCGCTTAAAGATGTGCCTGAAGACATGTTTGGCAAAATAATGTCCCTGCCGGATAACCTCATGCCTAAGTACTTCGCGCTCTTGACCGATATCGCGATGCCCGCGGATATGAAGCCGCGCGATACAAAGGCCTTACTTGCACGCACTATCGTAGCAGACTACCACGGAGCAAAAGCAGGGGAGAATGCCGAGCAGGAATTTATGCGCGTTCACGGCAAAAAAGAAATGCCGGCAGACATGCCGGAGCTTTATATAACGAGTAGCGAGGTAAACATTATCGATCTGCTTCTTTTAGCCGAAGTTAAAAGTAAGGCAGAGGCGCGGCGGCTTATCGAGCAGGGGGGTGTAAAAATCGACGGGGCGACTATTACGCAAGCTGAGACACCTATTGCTGCTGCGGACGGAACTGTGCTCCAGATAGGCAAGTTGAAGTTTTTTAGGATTAAGAAATAAAAAAACGTCCATTAAGAGAAGCGATCGGGCATATTTGGTATACTTGCTATGATATGCGAAATGCACGGATATTTACCGGCCTCTTATTTTTAGTAATCGTTTCTTTTGCGCAGGCCCAAGAGTTCTCATCGGCAGAAAATACCGCATGCACGAAATTAGGAGGCGCGGTGCGGCATCAGCTACGCAAGGATAACGGCAAGCAATCGACTGTCGACATATGCGATTGCGGGAACGGTAAATCCCTTTTAAAAGCCGACCTTCAAAAAAAAGAAGCCTCATGCGATCTCATAAGCAAGCCGCCGCCGCGCGTAACGCCCCCTAACGCTCAAAAAAACTGCTACGCATGCTTCTATCAAAAAGTTCCCGAATGCGGAGTCCATACTAACGCGGCTGAATGCGAGAGTGCAGTACCAAAAGAAACAGGAATACGGGATTGCGATTGGGTAAAAGACGCGTGCATCAGCAGGTTCGAAAATTATTGCCGCAACGAGTGGCAATCAACGCTCGACCTTAAGAATAATCCGGGGCCGCTCATAATCCAAGATCGCTCGATATTCACCGACCCCGCCCAGAAGAATAATCCCATATTTCAGGCGCTTTCCTGCACGAACCCCGTAATAACCGTCGACGGGCACGGGGAGGGACACTCAACGCTTTTTGCGCGGGCAGAACGATGCATGGCACACGCCTCGACGGAAAAAATAACTATATGCGATCTCGGCTGCTCCGTCGCCCAAAGCAGGGAGCAGATGATGAAGCAAGCCGAAGAATTGCGGAAGGCGCTCGCGGGAACGAATATGGAAGTAACCCTCGAAGCCAATCAGGCGGATGCTAACACAAGATGCCCTTCAACGATGCGAATCGTCATCAAGCCTAAAGCGCTCGCGGTGACCTTCGGGCTATGCAGCGCCCTCGGCGGCGACGATCACCGATGTTATAGGGCGCAGACTGCCATGTGCACTGATGACACGACGAAAAAAGAACGAATGGCAATATGCTGCCCCCAAAAACCCGAATGGGGGCCAACGGGGCCATGGCAAAATATTTTCGGGGGACCGGCAGGAAAATGGATTTTCAACGATAATGGTAAAGGATGCCCTGACAAGCCCCTTACTGACGGCATGACAATGCCTAAACCATTAGCGTGCTTCGAAGCGAAAGACGATAAAGCGAAGAACGCCTATAATGCCTGCAAGGCCGCTTTTACGGCAATAAAAAAAGATGACGAAACAAGAATATCCAAATTATTCGCGGCGAGCGAAAGCAAGGACTGCCAGACGTTTTACTGGCATCTAGCGAAGCCTGATAAAAAAATCGCCTGTGCGGTGGAAGAAAAAGAACTCGACCGAATCGTAAAAAACGTCGTATCTTCATTACCATAAAAAACACCCGACGAGAGAAATCTCGTCGGGGTTTTGATTGTGTGCGCTTAGCGCGGCTTGTTGATGGGGGAGCGACGGAATGAAATGCTTGGCTCAGGCGGATCGAACGAAAATTGGCCGTCATCGTCCGTTCCGACATCGGGGTCGTTCCGCCACATGAGGCGGATCAACCCATAGGTAAGTCCCGATGCGAGGAGAATGACCATGCAAATTGCCAGCACAATTCCAAGTACATGCATCAGCCCGATTCGCGCATGGGAATACGCATCATGCTGAATTTGCCCGTCAATCAAAGGAATAGCGAGACCGCATAAGACATAACCAATCAGGATCGCCAGAGCCGCAACCCACCACATCACATTTTTCAACCGATTCATGACCTAACTCCTTGGTTTTTTGAGAACATCCGCACACCGCGGATACTTGTATTACAGTACTATATTAGCGGCTATTTGTCAAGTATATTTGATTTGTCGAGTAAAAAAATATAGTATAATCCATATAGAAAGCAGGTATAGTACAATGGTAGTACGTTTGGTTGCCAATCAAAATACACGGGTTCGATTCCCGTTACCTGCTCAGTCCAACAAAAAGACTCCCTATAAGGGAGTCTTTTTGTTTGCTTTAGACAGTGCGCCCACGAGGAATCGAACCTCGATTAGAGGATCCGCAATCCTCCGTTCTATCCATTAAACTATGGGCGCCCTCAGAAGCGAAGCCAATGGCCCAATGCCTCTACGAACGATTCAGTATACTCCGTTTCGTGCAGAAAATCCAAGAGATGCTCGCGAATCTCCCGCTCGCGGGCGGGAGGGGTAATTATCTCAATACGAGGGCGAATGGAGCTTTTAGGGATAAAATGGAGCGAATTATCAGACAAGGCGAAGCTCGTAAACTCGCGATAGCGGTACATTTTACCGTCTATCACAAGCCCCGTATCGTTAATCTCAAACTCGAAATGGCGCGGCTTGCGCCCTCCCCACGTAATAATAAGGCCGGTCGCGATAAGCGTAAAAACGAAGAAGAGAAAATTGTGCTGCCATAAGGCATACGACGCAAACGCAGCGCCGCCGAGCGCGATGAATACAGGCCATGCCTCGTCCTTTTCGTGGTAATGGAATTCCGGTGACATCCAGCTGATCATAGTATTGATTCTGTAATTTCTTCCTCAGTTAACCCTGTAAGCTTAGCACTCCGCATAAAAAGACTCGTGCGAGCGAGGGATGGATGAAACTCCACACCCGTAACGAACGGGACTGTACCATTAACTACCATACGCACGCACGAATGACCTTTTGCGCCTAAGGCTATATGCGCGGCTTTAGCCACTGCCTGCACGGCATCCTGCACAGCAGGTTTTAAATGCCACGCACCGCTTTCATGGAGCGGGCGGGGTATTGCCTCCACCGGCACAAGCGGCAGAACCTTCCGGCCGTCCATTATCACCCCGCAGGCGACTTCGTGGCCGGTTACGTGCCGTTGCATAAAAAACCCTCCGGCTTTTACCGCCTGTGCGAAAGCAGGGACGACATCCTCATACTTTGCGACCATGGTGCGCGTAGCTGGCATATTCTCGTGCCGCGCAACAACAACGGCGGGGAGACCAATACCAGCAACATCTTCTAGCGTTGTCGCGAAAGGCGCAACGGCAACGCCATGCTCCGCGAGCATTTCAAAAATCGCGTATTCGTCTTTAGGCGCAACGCGCCGTGTCACTGGCATTACCTAAAGTATATACCAACTACATCCGCTCCGGCACTTCAATGCCTAAAAGCCAGAGGCCGTTCTTCAAAACTTGGGCAGATGCGGCCACGAGCGCTAAGCGCAATGCACGAGCCGCACCCTCTTCGAGTACCGGCACGGCATCGTAAAAGCGACTAAACTCCTGCGCGAACTCGTTAAGGAATGTGGCTATGATATGCGGCGCGTCAAGTGTATATGCCTGCCGGACTACCTGAGGGAACTCTGCGATGCGCTTTAATAAATACGCCTCGCGCGATCCGGCAAGGATAGGGGAATATGCATCAGCAGGGGATTGCGTACCCGCCTTTTCCAGAATCGCCTTTGCGCGGACATACGCGTACTGAATATACGGCGCGCTATTACCTTGTATAGAAAGCGCCGCCTCCCACGAAAAGGCGATGTCGTGTTCACGGCCCATAGAAAGCATGTTGTATAAAATAGCGCCCACGCCGACCTCCTTAATACCCTTCGTTTTCGCAATAGCCTCTTTTAAGCCGTCTTCCAAAAAGACTATCCCGCCTTCGCGCGTGGAGATCTTTTTACCGTCGAGCGTCACCACGCCGTAGCTCACGTGTTTAAACTTCTCTTCGGGGTAACCCATAAGGCCAAGCGTTTTGAAAATCTGCCGCAAGTACAATTCCTGCTCGTGGCCCACGACGTATATAATCTTTTCCGCCTGCGGGTATTCTTTTAGCCGCCAGCGGCCCACCGCAATGTCGCGCGCGCTATAAAGCGATGCACCGTCTGACTTCACTAATAAGAAAGAGGGGAGCTTGAAGGCGTCGAGATTCACGACGACAGGCTTACCACCTTTTTCATCAGGCTCGCCGTATGCAGCCGCTCCTTTCGTAAGCGCTTCGTCTATAGCTTCTTTTATAAACGGTTCGTAAAAACTCTCGCCGTGCCATAGGTCGAAGTTGATACCAAATAAGGCATATACCCGCTCGAAGTTCTTAACGCTTATATCGCGAAACTCCTGCCACAGAGCGCGTAGCGTGAGATCGCCCCCTTCGAGCTTGCGGAAGAGCTCGCGCGCTTCGTCTTCCAATTCTGGCGCAGTCTTTATCTCTTTCGTCATGCGCACGTAAAGCCCTAGCAGGGTGCGAATAGGGTCTTTTTCGAATTCAGCTCTATCACCCCATTTTTGGAACGCGAGCATGATCTTCGCCAAAGACATTCCCCAGTCGCCGAAGTGGTTTGTGGTGATTACCGTATAGCCGTTCGCTTTGTAGATGTTTGCGAGCGCGTGACCGATAGCGTTATTGCGCGCGTGGCCCATGTGCATGGGCTTCGCAATATTGGGGGCGGAGTATTCAAGCATGATGGTTTTTCCCGCGCCATCCGCGTTCCAGCCGTACTTCGCTTTTGTTTCCGCGACTTCGCCTAGTACTACAGAGGCGAGCGCATTAAGATCAAACGAAATGTTTACGTACCTACCCACTACAGCGACGCTGGCGAATAAAGGGTTCTTGAGCCCGCGGATTTTTTCGGCAACCTCTTCCGGCTTCTCGCGGAAACAGGGGATAGCCAAATCCGCCCCTATGCCCTCAGGCGGGATTTCTATCTTTGAGGCGATTTTTTCGAGGCCGAACATTATACCGCTATGGTAGCCGATACTTGGCGATTTCGAAAGCGATTATGCCAAAGGCCACCGCGACGTTAAGCGATTCTTTTTTACCGTGCATGGGGATGCTAATAACGGAATCGCATTTATCGAGTACTGTCTTCGGTACGCCATCCACTTCGTGCCCCACGATGAACGCAAGCTTATCCGTATTCTTTTTTAAGCAATCGGCGTCGTAATAGGGGATAGCACCGTCAATTAATTCCACGGCACACACAAAATATCCATCAGCTTTAAGCCTACGTATGCAATCCGCCGTGCGGGCGCACTTTTCCCACGGCACGGTTTTTTCCGCCCCCAAGGCAGTCTTTTGCAGACTCTTTGTAGCACTACCAAGCATGTCCGCAGGACCTGCTGTTATGCCGCACAAATACAGCCGCTTAAGCCCTGCGGCGTCTGCAGTGCGGAACATTGACCCCACGTTATGCGCGCTGCGTATGTTATGTAATATTCCCACCATATCTTCGTCGTACTATATAAGGACCTGTAGCAACAGCAGGCCCGATGATAAACAGGGGACGCCTTCAGGCTTCACTCTCCTTAGCCGCACAACCGGCGCCCCCTGTATTTTTATACTTTTTTCGCGCCCTACAAAACCTTGACAGTATAATGGAAAAAGCGCATGGTGCAACTAGCAACGCACCCACCGCGGACGCGCATCCAAAACCCATTTTTCTTAACGAAAGGGAACGCACCTATGGCAACGACGCTGTCAGCGATTCCCCACGGAACGGGAATCGTGGAAGAGCTGGCTATGCAGAGCATCGCGGTTATCCAACAAGAAATGTCCTTATGGACGCGACGCTACGAACTCGGCAGATGCCCGGCAACCGGCGGACGGATACAGCAATGCGCCGGATGCCAAAGCGGCGAAACGCATGAAATTGATATCGAAAATCCCCAACCGCCTCATCTGCAAGACTACCCGGCAACGCTGCACTCCCTCTACGACATAATCGCCGCGCAATGGGAAAAAGCCGGACTTGCAACGGATTTTCCGACACGCTGAAGAACGGGGCGGATAAGACGCAGTCCCTTCGAAGACGGGGAAGAGCATAACGCACAATCCACCTCGTGCGACTCTCTCCCGTCTTTTTATTTGAAAACGACGCCGAAAAAGAATAGTATGCCTATACCCGCAAGGAGGGATAGCCTAGCGGTTAAGGCAAGGGATTGCTAATCCCTGGCTCGAAAGGGCCTCGTGGGTTCGAATCCCACTCCCTCCGCAGAACAAACAAAAATACCCCCTATGTGGGGTATTTTTGTTTGTCTTGTGAAAGAGTGGAATTCGAACCGAAGGCGAGCGTTTTTCCCCAAGCGCTAAAGCGCTTGGTCGAAAAACGCGAAGTCTCGACCGAGCTTGCGAGGGAGAGGCGAATCCCACTCTTCCATTGCGTGCGTAATCGAAAAACGGCAGGCGAATCCCACTCCTCAGTCGCTCTCGCTCTTCACATCCACCCCGCTCCGTAAAACCCCCACAAGCACATCCGCCCCAGCAGCAACCACAAGAGAGACAAAAATAACCATAAGGCCCATAGCAACGCCACCCGCAATGTCGTCGCCAGGCCGAACTATCATTAAGTAGGCCTCCGGCAGCGCGACGAGACCAACGAGCAACAGCGCACAGCGCCGTATCGTCCGCATGGCTTTCACAGTTACCCGTGAGAACGCCTTACCCTGTCCTACGCACCCCAACGCCTTGAATGCGTTATAAACCGCGACGAAAAACGGAATAGACGCCGCATACGCATACGCTAAGAACAAATCGTTGAAGTAAACCTGGAAGAACGTGGCGTCCACATTTCTACCCTCGAAGTGAGGCTCCCATAGCATGAAGGTAAGGACACCTATACCGATAAGCACGACGACCGCCTGAAGGAATACTAAGGAGATTCTTTTCATATGTAATAGCTTGACTGAAACCCTAAAAATAAGCTATATATCTAACGTTGTAACCAACCCGCACACCTCCAACTGAAAAGGATTTGTCATGGAATTCTCGTTATGGCTCGTGCCGGCGCGCGGATCGCCTGCCGACAAAGCGCTACGCACGACTATGGAAAAGATAGCAGAGATCTACACAACGCCTGCTTTCCCGCCGCACGTCACGCTCGTCGGGGGAGTCGAAGGCAATGCGCAAGATATCAAGGCAAAAACTATCGCGATCGTGAAACGACTCACTCCATACGAAATCCAATTCGGCATCATCGGCTCGGAAACCGACTACTATCGAAAGCTATTCCTGAGCGTCGCGCAAAGTCAGCAAGTCATGAAAGCGAACGCGATCGCGCAAGAAATGCTCGGGGTGCGGCAAGGCCCGTACCTACCGCACTGCAGTCTCGCGTACGGAGATCTCGTGCCTTCGGAAATTACCGAAATCAAAGACGAATACATCCCCGAAGGCCTCGCGAGCAAAGCCGGCTTCACCGCAAGCGGCATCCAACTTTGGAACACGAGCGAGGCAGTGAAAGATTGGCGACCCGTTGCATGGTTCGCGTTCGGCGAAACATAAAGCGCATAACCGATTCAATGCAAACCCGAAGCGGCACGTATTCTCCCGTGCCGCTTTTTTCTTTCTTCACAAATTCATAGCAGAGGACTATACTCTTTTTTACCTATGAAAATATCATCCATTAAAGGCAGGCAGATTATTGATTCACGCGGTAACCCCACAGTTGAAGCTGATGTTATTTTAGAAAACGGCGCGATCGGCCGCGCGGCGGTACCAAGCGGCGCCTCGACCGGCAGCCACGAAGCAATAGAACTACGTGATGGCGACAAAAAAATATACGGCGGCAAAAGCGTCTTGAAGGCCGTCGGCCATATCAATACTGAAATCGCAAACGCCCTCCGTGGCATGAACGCTATGGACCAGAGGGGTATCGACACGGCGCTCATGGCCTTGGACGGCACGGCGAACAAATCGAAGCTCGGTGCAAATGCGATACTCGCCGTTTCACTCGCAACGGCAAAAGCCGCGGCCACAGCTAAAGGCGTTTCGCTCTTCCGCTACGTGGGAGAGCTCGAAGGTATTACGGACCCGCGCCTTCTCCCCATGCCGATGATGAATATTATTAACGGCGGTAAACACGCGGCAGGCTCGACAGACATTCAAGAGTTCATGGTGGTGCCGATAGGCGCGAAATCCTTCTCCGAGGCACTCCATATGGGCACGACCATCTTCCACGCGCTCGGTAAAATCCTCCACGAAAAAGGATACGGCACAACGGTAGGGGACGAAGGTGGCTACGCGCCCGCGGTGAAAAACGGCAATGAAGAAGCTCTCGCGCTTGTAGGTGAAGCGGCAAAAAAAGCCGGCTATGAGCTCGGAAAAGACATCGGCCTTGCGCTCGACGTAGCGGCATCCGAATTATATAAAGACGGTAAGTACCGACTCGCAACGGAAAATAAAACCTTGTCCTCCGGCGAAATGATCGCATGGTACAAAGGCCTTATAGAGCGGCACCATGTCATATCGATAGAAGACGGCCTCGCCGAAGACGACTGGGCGGGATGGATAGAAATGACAAAAACGCTCCCTATACAAATCGTCGGGGACGATCTCCTCGTAACGAACCCCGCGTTCGTAAAGAAAGGCATTGAGCAGAAAGCCGCGAACGCCGTACTCGTGAAGGTTAACCAGATCGGCACGCTTACGGAAACTATGGAAACCGTCCGCATGGCGAAAGCCGCCGGATGGCGCTCGATTATCTCGCACCGCTCGGGCGAAACGGAAGATACGACTATCGCGCACCTCGCAGTCGCCTTGGGCGCCGGCCAAATTAAAACCGGCTCGCTCTGCCGCACGGACCGCGTGGCTAAATACAACGAACTCTTACGCATAGAAGAAGAACTGGATGGTCGCGCCCAGTACCCATCTGCACTTTTTTCCTAACATGAGCCATCTCTTTTTCGTACGGCATGGAGAAAGCGAATGGAACAGCACGGGGCAGTGGACTGGCTGGACAGACGTCTCGCTTTCACAGAAGGGTGTGGAAGAAGCAAAGGCGACGGGAGCTAGGCTTACAGAGCACGAAATCCATTCCGCCCACACGTCGCTTTTAAAGCGCACGCACGAAACACTTGCGGGGATAGAAGAGACGTACGGCAAAAAAATCCCCGCGCGCTCTTCGCGCGAATTAAACGAGCGGCACTACGGCGTCTACACCGGCAAAAACAAGTGGCAGATAAAAGAGGAGATAGGGGACGAAGCCTTTACGGCGATACGCCGCGGCTGGGACGTACCGATCCCCGACGGCGAAACGCTAAAGGCGGTGCATGACCGCGCCGTACCGTACTACAAGCGCGAAATCCTTCCGGAGCTTGCGGCAGGCAAGAACGTACTCGTCGTCGGGCACGGCAACACCATCCGCGCCCTTATGAAGCATATCGAGAATATCCACGAAAACGACGTAGCGGGCGTAGAAGTAGCGACAGGCGAAATCGTAATGTATAAAATGGAGCCGCACGGCATGGTGCGCGTAAAGGCGGAATAAGAGCTTGATTGGGCAGGGTTATTCGGCTATGCTCATCCGGTACTAACCGGCTCGTTGATTTACCCATACCCATAAAGGAGTGCGCTCATGGCTTTCGGGATTTACCCGACTTATTCAGACCGTCGTTCCAAAACCAATAGAAAGGGCAAAAGATCGAAATTCCCGGACCCCGCAATCGACCGCGATACGGGGCGTATCGTGCGTTTCATGAACGTACGGGCAATCGGATGGGCGCCTGCGCCAAAAAATATCCGTGCTTTGAACGGCATCCTGAGCGTCGGACAAGAATGGGTACAGTGGCAATGGGAAACGACCGTTTCCATCGCCGGCAATCATCCGTGCAAATGGGGCGATATCGTCATCCGACCTCCCGCCACGCTCGGAAAAAAACGGACATTTTCCAAACGGCGTCTTATCCGTATCGGCGCAAAATCGAAACGGAAAGAAAGACTTACGGAAAGCGAAAAGATTGCTCTATTCGTTTCACGCTCCCTCACTGCGCTCGGAAACAGGAATAAGTCCGCACTGAAAAAGAACATGGCATTCGTTCCACCCAAAGAACCATGCCCCGATTAGCCGCATCTCCCAGCAAACCCCCGACCGCCGGACACCCTTCGTCCGGCGGCCTTTTTTATTCGCCGCAAAAACGGTACTATGCGGAATATGCAATTATTTATAAAAATGTATTTCGCGGCGCTTGTGCCATTCGCTTTACTCGACGCTACGTGGATTAGCTTCATTGCCCGAGGATTTTACGAACGACAAATTGGTTTCGTTATCAATACGTTTAAAGTTCCGCCCGCAATCGCTTTCTACATCATCTACGTTTTGGGAATTGTTTATTTTGCCGTACGCCCTACGGCAGGGGAGCCGCTTCTTAAAACATTCTTAGCTGGAGCGCTGTTCGGCTTATGCGCGTACGCCTCATACGATCTCACGAACCAAGCGACGATAGCGGGCTGGCCGACGGCCGTAACACTTGCCGATATGGCATGGGGCGCGTTCGCCTCGGGCACCGCGGCAACCGTAGCTGGTTTCTTGACCCGCGCGTAATATCATTGACAAGTCGGTCTTAACGGAAGATATATACATCATATGATGTACGGCTTTTACGGTGACAACTTCATAGGGTCTGGATTTATGGGCTTTTTCGGATTTATTATCATGATCGCCTTTTGGGCGGCGGTTATATGGGTAATCATCCGAATCGTGCAAGAGGCGTCGGGCAGCCGTAAAACGGGCAAGTCCGCAATCCGCATTCTTGAAGAACGATACGCGAAAGGGGAAATAGACAAGGAAGAATTCAAATCAAGAAAGCACGACCTCGAATCTTAAGAAAAATATCCCCGACACTACGTCGGGGATATTTTTATTTGACACCGTTATAACCATATCCTATGGTAGAGGTATACACCCCTATGAAAATAGCAACAAATAAAACGAAATCGCTTAAGTGCGTAAAACAGGCACAGGGAACGATTGCGAAAGTCATGGCAATGATCGAAGAGGGTCGCTACTGCCCCGAGATAATTCAACAAGCGGACAGCGCGATCGGTCTCCTAAAAACCGCGAAGCGCGAACTACTCGCTGGCCACTTAGATACATGCGTCGCCGCGCGTATGAAAGAAAACAAGAAAGCGGCGATCGACGAACTTATAAAAATCTACAACCTTTCCGCATAACGTATGGAACAGAAAGTCGTATTCACCGTAAAAGGGATGCACTGCGCCTCATGCTCGGCGATCATCGAAAAGGCGCTTAAGAAAATCGACGGTGTGGCGTCAGCGGAAGTTAGCTATGCCGTGGGAACGGCACGGGTATCTTTTGATGAGACGAAGACGGACAGTACTGCATTCTCGAAGGCGGTCGAACATCTTGGTTATTCGCTGACTACCTCTCAAGCGGAAACAGCGGAGTCTATGGATATGTCTGCAAGCGAACACGCGGCGCATACGGGACTTGGTCAATCGAAACAAGAAAAGCTTGCGGAGCTCGCAAGCATGAAGCGTATGGTTATCGCGTCTATTCCACTTACTACATTCAGCATCTTCGTTATGGGGTGGGACATGCTCGCCGCATTCGAATTCATCGCCCCACCCGCAGAAATCACAAAAGAATTCTTTCATCACCTCCTGCCCTTAATGGCGACGTATATGCTCTTCGTCGTCGGCACGCCGTACCTTTTAGGCGTATGGCGATTTATGCGCTATGGGGCGGCGAATATGGATACCTTAATCGGCATCGGCACATCCGTCGCATATCTCTATAGCTTTATTCTCTCTGCATTCGAGGAGTCACTTAAAGGCCTTATCGATACAGACCAAACCTACTATGACGTCACTATCGTTGTTATCGCTTTCATAACCCTCGGTAAATATCTCGAAGCACGGGCGAAATTAAAAACCGGCGCAGCACTCGAAAAACTATTAAACCTTCAAGCAAAAACCGCACTCGTAATCCGTGGCGGCAAAGAACTAGAACTACCCGTAGGCGAAGTAGTCCACGGCGACCGTATAATCGTAAAACCAGGAGCGCGTATTCCTGTAGACGGTACGGTTACGGAAGGGGAGTCGTTCGTAGACGAATCGATGGTGACCGGCGAACCAATGCCCGTAAAAAAGAAAATGGGCGACGCGGTCGTTGCCGGCACTATTAACACCACAGGGTCATTTACGTTTACGGCAACCAAAGTCGGTAAGGAAACGTTACTCGCCCGCATCGTCACGATGGTACAAGAAGCGCAGGGGAGCCGCGCGCCCATTCAGGCGCTTGCGGACAAAATCTCCGGCATCTTCGTACCGATAACTCTCGGTATAGCATTCGTTTCGCTTGCCGCATGGATCAGTATTGGGACGCCTATGCTCGGCGGAGCGCTCGCACTTTCGTACGGCCTCGCATCGTTTGTTGGCGTTCTCGTTATTGCCTGCCCCTGTGCCTTAGGGCTCGCGACGCCGACCGCGATAATCGTGGGTGTAGGCAAGGGCGCAGAAGAAGGCATCTTAATAAAAGATGCGGCAACACTCGAAACACTCCATAAGGCAAACACCGTCGTCATGGATAAAACCGGCACCATCACGAAAGGCAAGCCAGAGCTCACGGATATCCGCATATATGGGAACGTTGAAAAAAATGAATTAATCGCCATCCTCGCATCGCTCGAAGCGAAGTCCGAACATCCGATAGCCCACGCCATAACGGAATACGCGAAAACGAACGGTATCCAGCTACGAGACGTTACGAATTTCGAAGCCTTAAAAGGCAAAGGACTTACGGGAAGTAGTAATGGCACGCGCTACTTTGCCGGCAATACCGCTCTTATGAACGAGCATGCAATTTCTTTCGACGCGAGCTATATCGAAACGGAAACGCAAAAAGGATCAACGCCAATACTACTCGCAAACGAAAAAGAGGTACTCGTAATTGTAATGATTGCGGATAGCGTAAAAGCAGAAGCAGTTGAGGCAGTGCAGAGCCTCCACGAGATGGGCATAAAAACCATCATGCTTACCGGTGATAACAAAAATACTGCCGCGGCAATCGCGCGCGCCGTGGGTATTGATGAAGTAATTGCCGAAGTCTTGCCAGACGAAAAACTTAAAAAAATAAAAGAGCTACAAAAAGCAGGGCGCATTGTCGCAATGGTGGGGGACGGCGTAAACGACGCACCAGCACTTGCGCAGGCGAACGTCGGCATCGCCATGGGAACGGGCACGGACGTGGCAATCGAGACGGCCGGCATCACCCTCCTCCACGGTGATATCAGCAAGCTCGTGAAGGCACTACGCCTTTCACGGCTCACTATGCGCGGCATCCGCCAAAACCTCTTCTCCGCATTCGCGTACAACGTAGTAGGTATTCCGCTTGCCGCGGGCGCATTATACCCCGCCTTCGGATTAACGCTCTCGCCGGTATTCGCTGGCGCAGCCATGGCGCTTTCGTCCGTCTCCGTGGTCGCCAACTCACTTCGATTAAAAGCTAAGAAACTATAAGCCCATGAAAACATACCTATTTCACATAAGCGGTATGCACTGTGCCTCGTGCGTTCTTATAACCGAAGGCGAACTCACGGGCGTGCGGGGGATACTAAAAGCACGGGCGTCACTCGCCGCACACACCCTCGAAGTTACAGGTGACTTTGGGGATGCAAAGCCCGCAGAGCTCGCGCACGAACTTACCACCATACTCGCGCCCCACGGCTATTCAGTTTCGATAGAACGCCAAAAGCACGGCGCACGGTGGCGCGACTTTATAATTGCCGCACCTGCCGCCGGCGCATTCATCGCATTCTTCATTGCTCTCCAAAAGCTCGGCATCGTTAACCTCATCACCGCGTCGCAGGTAACATACGGCACGGCGTTCGCAATCGGGCTCGTCGCCTCCGTCTCCACCTGCATGGCGGTCGTGGGCGGACTTACGCTTTCCATAAGCGCCAACTTCGCGAAGGCGGGGGACCGCATCCGGCCGCAAATTTTCTTCCACACGGCGCGCCTTATTTCATTCTTCATCTTAGGCGGAATAATCGGCACACTCGGTGCAACGTTTCAAATCGGCGCAACCGGCGCATTCATACTAGGAATCGCCGTCGTAATCGTCTTATTAATTCTCGGTATCAATCTGCTTGATATCTTCCCGTGGATAAAAAAATTTCAACTTGTCACGCCACGCTTTATAAGTAGGCGCGCTCATGCACTTAAAGACATTAACCACTCATTAACACCCGCACTCCTCGGTGTCGCCACATTTTTCTTACCCTGCGGATTCACGCAATCAATGCAACTCTATTCGCTTACAACCGGCAGCTTTTCTACGGGCGCGCTCACCATGCTCTCATTCGCGCTCGGCACGTTACCCGTGCTCGCACTCCTTTCTTTCGGCGCACTTGGGCTACACACAAAAGCGCAATCGGGAATATTCTTTAAAACCGCAGGGCTCGTTGTTATCTTCTTCGCTCTATTCAACCTGATAAGTGCCCTCGTTGCATTCGGCGTCATTCCGCCTATTCTTACTATATGAAAACCATTCTCCTTTCTATCGGTATCGCTATCGTCCTTATTGTAGGAACAATTCTTTTCGCACGCACAACAAATAATCCGAACGACCTTTTAGCGGGATTAAATAATGTAAGCATCGTAGACGGCACGCAAATAATCGAAATCAGCGCGAAGGGGGGGTATGCGCCGCAAACGACACGAGCCAAAGCCGGTGTGCCAACAATCATCCGCGTGAGCACGAACAGCACATTTGACTGCTCGTCGTCACTTGTAATCCCTGCTATCGGCTACCGCGGAAGCCTCCCGATAACTGGCACTATAGATATTCCCGTACCGCCACAAACGGCAGGGGCAGAGCTCCAAGGCCTGTGCGGCATGGGTATGTATAACTTCTTAATTACATTCAACTAAGTGTCTGTCTATTACACCGCCAAACGAACCAAGGGAACGTACGAACCGGCTTCGCGCGAAGCCTTCAAGTTGTCGCGCTCGAAGATCGACCTCTTCATGCAATGCCCGCGGTGCTTTTACCTCGACCGGCGCATAGGCATTGGCCGGCCGCCCGGATTCCCATTCGCGCTCAACTCCGCCGTAGACCACCTCCTTAAAAAGGAATTCGATATTCACCGCGCGGCGGGCAATAAGCACCCGCTTATGGAAAAGTACGGAATAGATGCCGTGCCCGCACAGCACGAAAAACTCGACGAGTGGCGCCACAACTTTACGGGCGTGGGGACTTTACACGCAGCCACCAACTTTTACGTCTTCGGCGCGATAGACGACCTATGGCTTAATGCGAAAGGGGAATACATGGTGGTGGACTATAAGGCGACCGCAAAAGAAGAAGATATTAATGCCTTAGATAAAGACTGGCACGACGGCTACAAGCGCCAAATGGAAATATACCAATGGCTCCTACGGCAAAACGGATTCACGGTTTCAAGTACCGGCTACTTTGTGTACTGCAACGGCAAGACAGACAGAAAAGCCTTCGACGGCAAGCTTGACTTCGACGTGACGCTCATCGCCTATACGGGAGACTCCGGCTGGGTAGATAAGGCGCTCGTAGACGCGAAAGCCTGCCTCGATAAAAATGAAATCCCGAAAGCGGACGCCGCCTGCGACTACTGTGCGTACGTCGCCGCCGTAGAAAAAGATACGCGCCCCGCACCAGATGCCGTTTCACGCATAACCGTAAGCAACCTACCCCCGCAACGCGCAGCCACACCAAAAAAGAAAACCCCGCCGACGCTTTTCTAGGGCTCGTTTTAAAATAGGCCGCAAGCAGTTTCGAGGGATTTTCGAGCGAGAACCGCGATCTTTCGACGAGGAATACCGAGGTATTCCGAGGAGAAAATCGCGATTCGTAGCCGGAAATAACCGAAAATGATGCGGATGGCATCCTAAACTATTTTAAGATGAGTCCTATATTTGCTATACTCTATCTATGGCAGCACAAAATGATTTTGCTAAATTTTCCGCAGGGCAGATTGCGGACTTGATAAAGCAGGCGGACGCGAAGGCAGTTTCTACTTTATATGTTTTAGGTATCTCGACCGCCGCACTCCTTACGCGCATCAACACTATCAAGGCGAGCGGGGGAGCGACGCCTATGTGGGGCGCGGTATTCGCCGTCGCCGTACTTTTAATACTCATTGCATTAAAGAGCGTCATCACCGTAATCTACCCGCGCGGCGGCAAGCCCGAGAAAGGGGATATGACATATTTCGAAAGCATCGCTGCAAACAAAAAAGAAACGTATATCAAAGCCGGCATGGCGCTTACGGACGACGATGTCGCGAAAGCCCTCTATAGTAATGCTTATAACTTAGCGAAAGTAGCACATAACAAGTACCACGCCCTCCGCATAGCCCTCGCCCTTACGGCAACCTCGATCGTAACGACTATCCTCATTCTCTTTTTAGCCTGATCTAGCACGAATCTTGCCATTTTTAAGAAACCCTGCTATTATATGGGCATAGTTAGTCGTAAGAGGCACATATAATTAACCAACACTTATGCCGCATATCGTAAAAGCAAATTCGCCGCTCACGGCCCTTTTTAAGGAACCGGGGGCATTCGCACCCTTGAAAAACGGGGAGCTTATCAATGCATCGTATATCGGGAAGACCCAGCACGCACATTTCTTCGACCTCGGTCGCGCAGGCACGGGCATCGTGTACGGCCTAGAGCTCATGAACGCATACGACGTAATCAAGGTCATTAAACCCGGTGATACTATCCTCGCGAAGATCGTGGATGCCGAAAACGAGGAAGGGTACGCCGAACTTTCCATCAACGAAACCGGCAAGCACAAGGCGTGGCAGGAAATCCAAGACATGCAAGACCAAGGTCTGCCGATCAAGCTCATGATTGTGAGCGCAAACACCGGCGGGCTCGTGGGCATGATTAACGACATCAAGGCGTTCTTGCCCGTGTCGCAATTGACCCCCGACCACTACCCGCGCGTGACAGACGGTGACCGCATTAAAATTTTGGATGAACTTAAGAAGTTCGTCGGCACGGAACTTACCGTCAAGGTTATCGACTTTAATGCCCGCACCAGCAAGCTCATCGTCTCCGAGCGCGGTGTACTCGACGAAAACATGAAGGAGCAACTCGCCAAGTACACACCAGGGCAGACCGTGCAGGTTGTCGTCTCGGGCGTCGCGGACTTCGGGGTGTTCGTGAAGTTCGCGGATAACATGAACGTCGAAGGCTTGATCCATATTTCGGAGCTTGATCACCGCCTCATCGAAGACCCGCGCGAAGCGGTCGCGGTAGGCGACGTGCTCAAAGCCCAGATCGTCGAAATAAAAGATGGGCGGGTATCCTTGTCGCTGAAGGCGCTTAAGGCCAATCCGTGGGATAGCGTTGAAGAAAAGTACAAGGAAGGGCAGGAAGTGCAGGGGACAGTACACCGCTTCAACCAGCTCGGTGCGGTGGTTAAAATCGACTCCGACTTCCAAGGGTTAATCCGCGCCGCCGACTTCGGCGGAACGGATGAAATGGAAAAGGCAGTGACCGTAGGCCAAGCGGGCACGTTCATTATCGAAGCGATCAAGCCCGCGGAAAAGCGGATTATGCTTAAAATGGCGGAATTAAAAAAATAAAACATATGCTCACAGTCAGACAGAAAAAAACAGTAGTCAACGCGACAAAGAAGCACGAAACGGACACCGGTTCGACTAAAGTACAGATCGCACTTCTTACGAAGCAGATCGAGGAACTTACCGCGCACTTGAAGAAGCACGCGAAAGATCACCACTCGCGCCGCGGCCTCCTGCAGATGGTTGGCAAGCGCCGCCGTCTCATAAAGTACGCAGCACGCCATGACGCGCAATAAGGAGCACCGCGTCGGCATTTTTATAGACGTACAGAACCTGTACCACTCCGCCAAGAACCTCTTCCAGTCCCGCGTAAACTACAAGGAGCTCGTGAAGGAGGTGACGGCAGGTCGCAAGCTGATCCGCGTTATCGGCTACGTTGTTAAAACGGAAACCACCGAAGGGGAGGCTGCATTTTTCGACGCGCTCACGAAAGCGGGCGTAGAGCTGCGCGTAAAAGACATTCAGATATTCGCCGGCGGCGCAAAGAAAGCGGACTGGGATGTAGGCATGGCAGTAGACGCTATCCGCATGGCGGATTCGTTCGATGCCATTGTACTTGTGACAGGCGACGGCGACTTCTGCCCGCTCGTAGAGTACTTAAAGTGGGGATTGGGAAAGACGGTAGAGGTCGCAGCGTTCTCGCGCAGCACTTCAAGTAAGTTGAAAGAAGTCGCTGATACGTTCGTCACGCTCGACGAATTCCCAGCCGTGATATTAGGAGCTGGCCGCGTACGGCGCACCACAGCACGCACGTCCGCGAAGCGCGCAGGCATGCCGATGCCGGAAGCGCCTACTACGCCCACCTCGCCCGAAGACCGCGAAACCTACGGAGAATAATTTTTAAATAAAAACTACATGGATCTGAACAGGAAGAAATTCGAAACGGAAATAGACGGAAAGAAGCTCATCATCGAAACCTCACGCCTTGCCGAGCAAGCAAACGCCGCGGTAATCGGAACATGGGGCGGCACCACCGTACTCGCAACAGCCGTAATGACGGGCGAAGATTCGCCGCGCGACTATTTACCACTCTCCGTAGAATTCGAGGAGCGTTTTTATGCTGCGGGTAAAATACTTGGCGGCAGATACATGCGCCGCGAGGGGAGAGCGAGCGAAAACGCTATTTTATCTGCCCGTATCATCGACCGCACGATACGTCCGCTTTTTGACCAGCGCGTTCGACGCGACATACAGGTAGTTATCACCGTGCTTTCGTACGAAGAGGATTCCAGCCCCGTTACGTTAGGGCTCGTAGCCGCCTCCGCGGCGCTCGCTATGTCTGATATCCCGTGGAACGGGCCGGTTGCCGGCGTACAAATCAAGAAAGATAACTGGACGGCATTCGTCGCAGGCACCGCAGACAAAATCAACATGATTGAGCTCGAAGGGATCGACGTACCCGAAGCAGAAATCGTCGGCGATTTTACTGCCGCGATGGCGGAGATCAAGAAGCTCGTCGAATTCCAAAAAACGATCGTCGCGCAAATCGGCAAGTCGAAGGCGGAGGTTATGTTAAAGACTCCGTCACCGGAGCTCGTAGCAAAGGTGCGCGGCTTTCTCGCAGATAAGCTGGAACCCGCAATGTACGTCGTCTCTAAAATAGACCGCGTGGCGAACGTATCGCATATCCAAAAGGACTTGATGACGTTCTTAAAGGAATCCGAAGCGACGCAAGGCGATTTGGACGACGCGGGCCGCGTCTTCGAAGATTATGTAGACGAAATCGTCCATAAAAATATCTGTAGCGCGAAAGACGGCGAAGAAAAGCGCCCCGACCACCGCAAACTCGACGAAGTGCGCGACCTGCACGCCGAAGTAGGAGTATTAGAACGTATTCATGGCTCGGCATTATTCATCCGCGGTAACACGCAGGCACTCGCGACAGTAACCCTCGCGCCGCCGGACACGAACCAGCTCGTCGAAAATATTTTCTTCACGGGCGAAAAGAATTTCATGCTCCACTATAACTTCCCGCCGTACTGCACGGGGGAGACGGGTAGCTTCCGCGGGCCAGGCAGACGCGAAATCGGCCACGGCAACTTGGCGGAAAAGGCGCTTGCACGGTTAATCCCCACACAAGACGAATTCCCGTACACGGTACGTATCGTTTCCGAAATTCTGTCGTCTAACGGATCATCTTCCATGGCATCCGTCTGCGGCGGCTGCCTAGCACTCATGGACGCGGGCGTGCCTATTAAGAAAATGGCAGCCGGTATTGCCATGGGCATGATGAGCGACGAAAAGAAGGGAGTCTATAAAATATTAACGGACATCCAAGGCCCCGAAGACCACTACGGCGACATGGACTTCAAGGTAGCGGGAACGAAAGACGGCGTAAACGCCGTGCAGATGGACGTAAAGGTAGACGGCGTAACGCCCGAAATTATTGGCCGCACGCTCGAGCAAGCGAAGCGCGCCCGCCTCCACATAATGGGCGCAATGGAAAAAGCGATTACCGCTCCGCGCACGGACATTTCGAAATACGCACCGGTAGTCATGAAAATAACGATCAACCCCGAGCAGATTGGCGACATTATCGGCCCTGGCGGAAAGATCATTAAAGGCATTATCGAAGCGACGGGCATTATCAATATGGATATCCGCCAAACAGGCGACGTCTTCATCTACGCGCATGATAAAGATTCGGCGCTTGCGGCAAAGAACTGTGTGGACGATATTGCTCACGAGTACAAGGTGGGGGACATCATCGAAGGCACGGTTGAACGCATTTTGGAATTCGGCGCGATTATCGAATGGGGTAACGGCCGGAGCGGCATGATCCACGTCTCGGAGCTGAAGAACGGCTACGTGAAGAGCGTGGAAGAAGTCGTCCACTTGGGCGACGTAGTGCAAGCAAAAATCATCCGCCTCGAAGACGGCAAAGTAGGGTTAAGCTTGAAGGGACTGTAGAGCTACGACATTTTCGAGGGCGAGTAAACCTTTCGTGCTAAGGCAACCTAAGTGGAGGCGGATAGCAAATCCCCGAAGGAGGAAATAAAAGCCGATGAAAAATCGCTGTATGAATCCCAAAATACCCGCCTTTCGCGGGTTTTTGGTTGAGTTCGATTTTTACTGTCGGCTTTTACGACGAGAGAGGTTGGATTTGCATACGCCGTAACGGGTTGCCGAGGCACGAAGGGTTTGCGAGTAATTTAGTTATCCACAGCCATACATAATGCTATACTTTTAAAAACTATGGATGAATTAAACCCCGCAACATTACCGCAAAATAATAACGTGCCGCCGAGCGTGCCAATGCCGCAGCCGACACCCCAGTCGAATATCGTACCGCCTCCGCCGACTACGCCGGAGGTTATGGTACGCACTATGGAAAGCGACATCCGCTCCGTGCAGGCCACGGGCGAAGCCGTAGCGCAGCCAGTTACTCCGCCGCCGCCAATGGCGACACCTCCGCAGCCAATACAATCCGCACCCATGGCCGCGCCCGTACAGTTCCCCGTACAGACTGCACCAGCCCCTGCGCCGATGCCCGACGTGCGCGAAATGAAATCCGGCAGGCTTCTCTTATGGCTCTTTATGCTCATCCTCGTGGTCGGCATTGGCTGGGTAACGTACAAGTACGGCCTGCCCGCATACCGCGCCATGATGCCGAGCGAGTCCGCACCAGCTGCGGAAGTACAGCCAACAGCAACCGAGCCTAGTTCGGCTGGCCTCGCGCCCACAGCGCCAGTAGTACCACCCGCACCCGCGGCACCCGCAATAACTCCGCTCGGGGGAGCGCAAACAAGTTTAACGAAGATTGAAACCGACGGCACCGCAACCTCCATCACCGCAGCGCTTGCAGCGGAGGCGGCAAAAACGAAATCCGCAAGCGGCACCCTTACGGAAGTCTCGATACTTAATGCTGGTGCGCCCATGAGCTTCGCCACCGTTATGGGAGCCTTATTGCCGGAAGCGAAAACGAACGGCTTAGACGGCATTCTTACCGCCGCATTCGACCCTGTCTTTTCCGCCTACCTCTTTTACGACGACCGCGGCGCATGGCCCGGCTATATCGCGAAAATCAACCCCGCGTCCCAAATAGACGCCGCAACTCTCGCGAGCCGCTTGCAAGCAATCGAAACGAGCTCCTATAAAAACCTCTTTCTCGCGGACCCCGGCGCCCCCGCCACGTTCCGCACCGGCCAAGCGCGCGACAAATACATCGACCGCTTCGTTTCCCTTGCGACGGACGGCGCGCTCTTTAGCTATGGTATCTTCGGCGACTATGTGATAATCAACACCTCGAATAACGGCCTCGTAAAAGCCCTCGATTTACTAAAACTGTAAGCGAAGAAATATAGCAGAGGATTAGATTAATACGCATAAAAAATACCGGATGAATATCCGGTATTTTTTATGTTTAAAGTCTGATTTTTTACACCAAAAGCAATTTACTATTAATATGCCGACCGGCATATTCATAGTAAATTATGATGCGTAAACTGCCCTTAACGCATTATTTCTCTCGCAGGCGGTAGGTGAAGGCTTCGGCTACATGAGCTTCGGAAACAGACGGTGCGCCTTCGATATCTGCTATAGTGCGTGCGACTTTCAATAAGCGGTAGTACCCGCGCGCGGAGAGCGTAGCGCTTTTCCACACCTTCGCGAAAAACGCCTGCGCGGAGGCATCGAGCGTAACACCCTCCGAAACATTTTTAGAAGAAAGTGCGCCATTCAATACGCCCTGCCGCGCCGTTTGCGCGGTACGTACGCGTGTTACCGTTTGCCGCATACTTTTCGTATCCCCTCCGTCACTCTGTGAGCCACGAAGAGCAGGCATACGCGAAAGATCGGCTAGTTCCACATGCGGCACCTGCACCTGCAAATCGATACGGTCGAGTATCGGCCCCGACACTTTCTTTTTGTACCGCGCTATCTCATGCGCGCCGCAGGCGCAGTCGCGGCGGCTGTCGCCATAATAACCGCACGGGCACGGGTTCATAGCAGCAACAAGGATAAAGCGGGCGGGGAGTGAAAGAGATCCATTCGACCGTGCAATAGTCACACGGCCATTCTCGAGCGGTTCGCGAAGCGACTCCAAAACGTCACGCCGAAATTCCGGCAGCTCATCGAGAAATAAAACACCCTTGTGCGCAAGGCTGATTTCGCCCGGCCGCGGATGCGACCCACCACCCACGACGGCGGCAGCCGAGGCCGTATGATGCGGCGCACGAAACGGCCGCTCCGTTACGGCGTGCCGCTCCTTAAGCGCGCCGGAAGCGGAATAGATACGCGTCACGTCAATCACCTCGTCGCGCGTAAGCGCGGGCAAGAGCCCCGCGAATGCCTGCGCAAGCATCGTCTTGCCGCTCCCCGGCGAGCCAGACATAAGTACGTGATGGCCGCCGCACGCGGCAATAAGAAGCGCGCGCTTCGCCGCCGCCTGCCCGCGTACGTCCGCGATATCAACTGGATTCAAAAGCGGCTCAAACGCCGACTCGTCTGCGTGGGCAGGGGAGATAGGCGCACGCCCCTCGAGATGCGCGATTAATTCCGCAAGGGAACGCACGGGAAATACAGCTACGCCGCCCGCAAGCGCCGCTTCCGCCGCATTCGCGGCCGGTACGTACAACTCCTTAAACCCCGTATCGCGTGCCATGCACGCAATATTCAACACGCCCGTAACCGGTCGCACACTGGCGTCGAGCGCAAGTTCGCCTAAAAACATCTTGCCCTTGGTTTCGAATTTACCCACCTGCTCCGTCGCCACTAAATAGCCCATGGCGATCGCGAGGTCGTACTGTGAGCCGGTTTTCTTAACGTCCGCTGGAGCCAAATTTACGATAATCTTCCGGTTCTCCTGCGACGGGGGCTTCGCGCCGCTGTTCTTGATCGCCGCGCCCACGCGTTCACGCGCCTCGCTTAAGGCCTTGTCCGCCAAGCCGACTATGGAAAAAGAATGGAGGCCGACATGCAAGTCGACCTCCACCTCCACGCACCGCGCATCAATACCCGCAAGCTCTCCCGAATACACACGGGAAAAGCGCGCGTTCATTTGCAGGCCACGCAATACACGGATTCGGGAGCAGCCGCAAGCACGTCTGTGCTAATCGCATTGCCGCACTTAAGGCACGCGCCATACGTTCCCGCTTTGATTCGCTCTAAGGCGTCGAGTACTGCATGCAACCGCCCCTTTAAGGCAATCTGCTCAGCATGAGCAATTCCCGATTCTTCCGTCTCGTCTGCCTCCTCGTCGCGGTTACCGATTTCACCCATATCGTTACCGCCGCGTATTACGTCTTTTATCTCTTTCGATAAAGTAGCCTGCAACTCAAGTAAAATAGCTTCGTATTTTTTAGAATCGTCGTGTGTCATAAATATAGATTCAAGCCTATCACGCATCCGAACACTTCTCAATCACAATCGGCACCACAGACCCGCTCCTACCCCACAAATAGCCGAGCGCAAACGAAAGAGATGTAAGAAGAACTACCGTTAAGACGACACTACGCGAAATGCCGGTAGCCGTCTCCATCATTTCACTGCGAAAGGATTCGTTACCGCCGCCTGCCCACGCACCTCGAAATGTACGTGGCATCCGGTAGAGTTGCCGGTACTACCCATGCGGGCAATCATGTCGCCGCCTGCGACCATTTGCAATGGCCTTACAAGAATTTCTTCAGCATGGGCATAGCGTGTTATAACGCCATTGCCATGATCGATATCGACGTAGTTGCCGTAGCCCCCGCCCCAACCGCTCTTTACTTCGGCAACCTGCCCAGCGGCCGCCGCATATATGCCGGATCCGCAGGCGCCTGCGACATCCACCCCATTATGCTGATGAAGGATACCCCAGTTAATGCCACGCGC
The DNA here is from genome assembly GCA_023244855.1 of Candidatus Harrisonbacteria bacterium. Taxonomy (GTDB): domain Bacteria; phylum Patescibacteriota; class Minisyncoccia; order UBA6257; family UBA11618; genus CALRGO01. Next base: position 72,106 of record JAHFLO010000001.1, read on the forward strand.
GGGCAACGAGAAACGGTGCACAAAATCTTGCATGCCTATACCGTTACCCACATATGCCGTTTGACCGGAACTCTCCACCAATGCATCATGCATTACGGACTCGACACGTAGCGGAACATCATCATACGGAATAAAATCCGTACCGACGAAAGCGCTCGAAAGCGGAGAATCTATAGACGGACCACCAAGCGCCGTAGCCCCTGCAACCTGAAGCGCCGCGGCCGCAGGAAGGACAGCGTTCGTGATGGTCACGAGCAACAAGAAAAGAACCGTTATCACGGTCTTATTTCTTAAAAATCTGAGTTGTCCGCGTACGTTATTAATACATGAATACTAGCAAAAATATGAACGACCGGCAAGCAGAAGCGGCCTACCACAAGGGAGGCCCACTCCTTATTGCTGCGGGCGCCGGAAGCGGCAAAACACACACCCTTACGCAGCGCCTCCACTATCTTTTGAACGACTTGAAGGTGTCGCCCGCGCGCATCCTCGCTATCACCTTTACGAACAAGGCGGCAGAAGAAATGAAGAAGCGCGCCGGCGCGCCCAAGGAGCTTTTTATCGGCACATTCCATTCGTTCGGCGCACGGCTACTCCGCGCCGAGGCGCGCCGCTTAGGCCGGAGCGTCGGCTTTACCATCTTCGACGAAGACGACACCGGTTCACTCCTTAAAAAAATCGGCAAGAACCGTAACTTACCCAAAGAGACGTGCGGCCCCGCGGCACTCTCTCGACTCATGGGTAAAGTGAAGAGCGAATTCATAGCACCCGAAATGGCGGCTAAAGGGACGCGCGACTTAGACCCCGATACCGCCCGCGCCTGCTACGAGGACTACGAAAATCTCCTTAAAGAAAATAATGCCTTTGACTTCGATGACCTCATCGAAAAGCCCGTACAATTATTCCGCAATTACCCCGAAGTACTTGAACTCTACCGCGGCAAGTACGACCACGTACTGATCGACGAATACCAAGACATTAACGCCGCGCAGTACGAGCTCGTGCGCTGCCTCGCGGGCGGCCACGGAAACTTAAGCGTAGTAGGGGACGACGCGCAATCCATCTACGCCTTCCGCGGCGCCGACTTCCGCAACTTCTTAAATTTCGAACGCGACTGGCCGGCTGCAAAGATCGTCATGCTCGAAGAAAATTACCGCTCGACCCCGTTAATCTTGGAAGCCGCGAATGACGTAATAGGCCATAACAAAACCCAGCGCAAGAAAAACCTCTGGACGAAAAACGCGCAGGGCGAAAAGATCAAAGTCTTCGCGGCGGAAAACGAATACATGGAAGCGGAGTGGATCGTAAAAACGGCGATCACGAACTGG
>JAHFLO010000002.1 GCA_023244855.1 Candidatus Harrisonbacteria bacterium
ACCCAGCGCAAGAAAAACCTCTGGACGAAAAACGCGCAGGGCGAAAAGATCAAAGTCTTCGCGGCGGAAAACGAATACATGGAAGCGGAGTGGATCGTAAAAACGGCGATCACGAACTGGCGGAGGGGCAAGCCGCTCGAATCTATGGCTGTCATATACCGCACGAACGCCCAGTCGCGGCCAATAGAACAAGCGCTGATATCTGCCGGCGTGCCATACCGTATGTTCGGCGGCATCCGCTTCTACGAACGCAAAGAAATAAAAGATATCGTTGCTGGCCTGCGCCTCGCTGCGAACCCCTTAGACACCATAAGCGCCGAGCGCCTCGATAAAAATTTTTCCAAAGGCAAAAGCCGCCTCCTTATCGACGCGCTACCGAAGATGGGCTCTGCGTCGCCCTCCGAAATCATCGACTACTTCGTATCGAACACTAACTACCTCGACTATCTTAAAAATAATTACAAAAACTCGCAGGAGCGTATTGAAAACGTGCAAGGACTTTTAACATTCGCGCGCGACTTCGCCAAAGACGGACTCGCTGCGTTTTTAGAACAAGCAACCTTAGCGCAGAGCCACGATAATCCAAGCGGCAAGACAGGCGTAAACCTCATGAGCATCCACATGTCGAAAGGCCTCGAATTCGAAAGCGTGTTCGTCGCGGGCGTGGGCGAGGGCACCTTGCCGCACCACCGTGCGCTTTCGAGCGGAGGTGAAATGGAAGAAGAGCGCCGGCTCATGTACGTAGCGATCACCCGCGCGGCGAAGCATTTGCATATGTCGTTCTCAAACGTCCCGTCGCGCTTCCTCTACGAAATATCCGGCGACTTGGTAGAATTCGTAAATAATAAAGTTTCGTCCAATCGAGCTAACCGCCAAGGCATGCCCGACGAAGAAGAAATGTGGCTGGATTACGATTAATATTGATTCAGGATTTATGATTCAGGACTCAGAAGAAACGAACGAAAAAGTTAAAGCGAAAAAATCTTTAGGCCAGCATTTTTTGATAAACAAAAAGGCGCTTTTAACGGTTGCTGAATCACTAAAGATTACGGAGGAAGACACTATCATTGAAGTAGGTCCGGGTCACGGGGAGCTCACTGATATACTTATCGCCTCGCCCGCTAAAAAAATTATCGTTATCGAAAAAGACCACGAACTCGCTGAGTTGCTTAAAGAAAAGTATATAGGGTTAACGGACCGTCTTACCGTCACGGAAGGGGATGCACTCAAAGACCTCGCGCCCATCATCGCGGATCTTAAAACGCCCTATGTGCTCGCCGGCAACATCCCATACTACATCACGGGTTACTTGTTCCGCATAGTAGGCGATATGCACAACAAACCCCTCCGCACCGTTTTCACCATCCAAAAAGAAGTGGCGCTGCGCATCTGCGCTACGGCGCCAGACATGAACCGCCTCTCAGCCTGCGTACAAATCTGGGGCACGCCGCACATAGCAATGAAATTAAAACCAACGGACTTCAACCCGCCACCCTCAATCGACTCCGCGATAATCGCAATCGAAACCAAAGCCGACTCGCTTACGGGCACACCCCTCGCCAACTACTACGAAACGGTCGGCATCCTTTTCCAACAACCCCGCAAAACAATTCTCAATAATCTTTCAGATGGTTTTAACATCCCCAAAGAAAAAGCCCTCGCTATTTTAGCGGAAGCGCAGCTCCTCGGCACCGAACGCCCCGAAAACCTGACCATAGAAACCACCCAAAAAATCTCGACACTTACGCACTAAGCAAAAAAAGATGGCTATCCGCAGGGGATAGCCATATGTCGTCTCGCGTTTGTTGCACGGCGAGTTATCGTGCGTTTTTTTTAATGAAGGCGTAGCGATATCCCGCTACGTAAACACCAGATACTTTTCCGGAATGCCGCCACAACCGCCCTTATAGCAGAAGGCGACAACGATGGAACCGCGCGCGCAAAACTGCAGGCGATCAAGTTCGTGTTCTTGAAAGCATTTCTTTGCGCGCCTCCAAAGATCTTTACACAATGCATTGCATGACTCACGCATGTCGTCAGGAATTGAAGGAGGCTTACCAGCATCCCCCTCAAAGACGAGCCAGTGACCCTGACTGCCATTAGACGTCTCCTGACCACGAACATACAACGAAACTTTTGGTCCAAAGCGTCTGCCAAATTCCTCAATCATCGCCTCAGCAAGCCGCCACAGTTCCCACAAGTCAGAAATATCACGGTCATTCGAAATAGCATAGATGGGACGCATACAATACCCTTCTTAGAAGCCAAGCTTCCGCTGGAGATTATGATTTCAAACAACAAATATATAATACCATTATATTTATATATTCGTCAAGTAATACCGCAAAAATAGCTTAAAATACTAGTAAGATAAGGCTTTTTTCTTTTAAGCGAATTGAAATCGTAGCGCCAAAGCAACCTAAGTGGAGATGTATAGCAAATACCCGAAGGAGGAGAGAAAAGCCGAGAAAAAATTGCTGTTTGAGTTCCGCAGCGCTACGCGCGGAGGGCGAGTTCTATTTTTTTTGTCGGCTTTTCCGACGACAGAGGTAGTATTTACATACATCGTAACGGGTTGCTGGGTGCTACGGGTTCGGTGAGCCACTTATCCACTGACTTATTCGTAAATTGTAAGGTATTCTAAAGAGGTGTTAGGGCTCAAAGCAAAAGCAGGCCTGTTGTTTTTCGTATCCGCGGGCATTTTTACCGGCGTTGTCGTGTTCGGCAATACTGTCGCGCGCGATAAAATCCATTCCGCCGCCGAAAAAGAGGATTCTATAGAAGCCGTCCGCAAGCCAGACTCATTACAAAATGCCATAGGGGAGCCAGTACCAATTACCGAAGAAGCGCCTACGGAAATTCCAGTCGCGCAAGCACCACAGGCGAGCGCGGGCGTGAACCTAACGACAAGTCTCGCATCCCTCATTGGCAAAAACATCGTAGATAAAAATCCCGAGGGGCCAACAGGGGACAATCTCACCGTTATGGGCGCAGACGGCATGGCGGAGGCCGCAGTCGCGGAATCCATGAAGAGTTTTAATACCGCCTACTTCTTCCCTGAAATAACCCAGGCAGAGCTGACGGTAGATGACGCGCAAACCGCAGCTGTATACCGCGCTGCGGCCGCGAGCATTACAAGTAAAACGGAATCGGAACCGCCGCCACCCGCAAGCGACCCCGTCGCAAGCCAGATGAAGGTGTTCGCGAAGCGCTACGAGGCGGAAGCAATCTCCCTGCGCGCCCTCGCTGTGCCGCCGGTGCTCCTTACGGAACACACGCAGGCAGTCCGCCGCGCGCTCGGGAAACAGCGTATTTTTGAGGCGGTAGCGGACTACGAAAATGATCCGATCTACGCCATGCTCGCGCTCAAGCTATTAGAAACAATCAAATGAAACGCCGCTTTCTCGCCCCGCTCGCTATAGCACTCACCCTTATAAGCACCCTGCCGGTGCTCCCCGTAAAAAAAGCGCACGCCCAATTCGGCGCGGAAACCGCCGTCGCCTTGGCAGCCGAAGCCATACAGGAAACAATAAAAAAACGCTTTTTCGACATGGTCGTTGACCAAATGGTCAACTGGATCCAAGGCGGAGGAAAGCCACTATTCATACAGGACTGGAACGCGTTCCTCGCGCAATACGGCAACATCGTAACGGGGGACATCCTCGCGGAAATGAAGCTTGCCGGCATTTGCAAACCATTCGGCATACAACTCCAAATCGCCGTACTCCAACCACCGCGCTTCTCCGGCCAAGTGCGGTGCACCTTAGACCAAATAGTGCGTAATATGGCGGGCTTCTACAATAATTTCTCGACCGGCGGCTTCGTGGCGTACCGCGAGCAATGGCAGCCACGGAACAACTTCTACGGCGGACTTCTTCTCGCGATGGACGAAAAAGAAACCCGCATAGCCGACAAGCGCTTCGCGGCTAACCAGCAGGTGCAAGCTAACAATGGATTTTTGGGCCAACAGAAGTGCGACGAATTCGGCCGCTGCTATATCGTGACCCCGGGCATGCAGATCGGCGCCGCCGCCGCGAAAGTAATTGGTGCCGACCTCGACTATATCGTCAATTCCAAGAGCATGGCGGCGTACGTCGCCGCGATTTCGGACGCGCTCATCAACCGCATAATCCGCGAAGGCGTTAACGGCTTCCAAGGCGTAGTATCCGCGAATGCCCCGCAAATCGGCTACGTGCCCACCCAGCCCGCAAACGCCAAACCGTGCTCAGGCCTTACGGGCGACGCCTTAAACGCCTGCCGTGCACTCGAAGGATACAAGGCGGGTAACGCGACTGCCGTAAAGACCAGCTACATGGCGCAAATTGAAGATACTCTAACGCCCCTCTTAGCGGCGCAGACGGATTTACTCGCCCTGCAAACAACGCAGCAAACCCTCGTTAACAAAACGAGTGAGCTTAATAACTGCCAAATCGGCAGGGGAATAAGCGGCAGGGAGACCACGGTAACCGCACTTGCCGTGGAACAAAAGGCGCTTGCAGATATTACGACGGCTGTGGGTCAGTTACAGCAAAATACAACACCCCTCACGAACGCGAAAAATACGCTCATGAACGAAACGAGTACCGACCTCGATGTGCTCGCGAGCTACATGACAGGCCCCGCGGGCGTAGGCCGCCTTATCAATAAGTCGCAAGCGGAGGCGTACGCCGCAAAAACTAAGGCAGATCGCGCCGCTCTTACGGCGCGCTCGGCAACGCGCCTACCCGAGCTCCAAACACTATTACAAAGATGCATAAGCTCGTAAAGACAACTATAACGCTCGCGGCGCTAACCCTCATCTTCGGAACAACCTTTTCCGTCCGCGCGGCCGAGCCGACTACACTGCAAACGGTCGTGGGCAACGGCATCAATGTATTAAGCGGCGGAGCCATCCCCACGACTGTCGCCATCCCGCTTGCGCAAGCAGTAAGTGGTGGCTCTACTGCCGTAGCGGTGAAGGATGCGATTGTGGATACGATAGCCGGCGCCGGCGGGTCGTTTATCGGCTGGATCGGCCTCAAGGGTATCGGCTACGTGCTTTTCGCGGTCAGCTATATCGTTGGGTTCATCTGCTCAACAGCTTTCACGCTTGCGAGCGTCCTCGTCACGTTCGGTCTCTATCTTAATACCACTATTCTCGATAGCGAAGTCGTACAGCTCGGCTGGCGCTTCTGCCGCGACCTCGCGAATTTAGGCTTCACGATTGGCATCGTTGTGATCGCTTACGCCACCATGCTCGGCTACGAAAGCTACGGCATGAAGAACCTCATAAAGAATTTTATTCTTGCCGCAGTACTCGTTAACTTCAGCTTCTCTATCGCAGGATTCCTCATAGATATATCAAATATGCTTACTAACTTTTTCGTGAACGCCGCGCTCGGCGGGGGAGGCGTGGCAGGGTCATGGGAAGGTATGAAACAATTTACCGAAACGCTCGCCTCGGCGTTCAACCCCCAGAAACTCCTCGTAACGAGCGACGGATTGCAGGCATACGAATCGCTCAAGGGAGACGGCATACTGGAGGGCATACTTTCGGTCTTCTTCGTCGCGCTCTTCACCGCGTTCGCCGCTCTCGGCATGCTTATGGTGGGGCTCACGACCATATGGCGCTTCGCGCAGCTTTCAGGGCTCATTATAGTAATGCCGCTCGCCATCCTCTGTTATTCCTTCCCTAATACGCGGAGCTACTACGGCAAATGGTACGGAAAATTTACCTGCCAGCTAACGTACCTGCCCGCCGCGACGTTTTCTATGTATATCGTCATCATGTTCGTACAGATCAAGGCGCAGGTCGGGTTCGGGTCTCCGCAAGCCATCGACATCAATACACTACTGAATTCATTCGAACAGGCGAAGGGGTTACCGGGGGGGCTCACCGCCACGAGAACACTTTCGCTTATGGCGGCGCCGTTCCAAACCATTACGAACATGGTCCTTGTACTCACCATGCTCTTTTTGGGAATCACCGAATCGCGGAACATCGGCTGCGCCGGCGGCGATATCGCCCTTAAATGGGCTCAAGGATTAAAGGGTTGGGCAATAGGCGCAGCAACAGGAGCGCCAGGATGGGCGGGCCGCAAATACTTGAGCGGCGGCGGAGACGGAACGAAAGAAAATAACCGTGGAAACCAACTTGCAGGCTTCTTACAACGCATTCCTCTCATCAGCCGCTTTGCGCCGCAAATCAATAAATTCGCCGCAGGGACGAGCAAAAATCTTGGCAATTTAGAAACCGAGGCTAAGGGTATGGGCGATGTACAACTACGGAATGCCATCTATAATCCCGACATTAAGATCGACTCCGAGCGAATGGCAGCTTTCGCGAAAGAAGGTGTTGCACGCGGACTCTTAAACAACGACGATCCGGAAAAGAGCATATCTCAGGAGAAGTTAGACGAATTTATTCCCGCCCTCAAACGCTACGGCTTTGAAAAGGATATATTGAAGAAAGCGCCTCATCTCTATAACAAGCTCGGCCTCAATATAGAAAAAGAGGGTGATGACTACGTCAATAAAGAAGACGGCAAGAAGTTTGATGACGCCATCAAAGCATTTAAAGCGGAGGAGGTGGAAGACCTGCCAGTAGAAGCGTTTGAAGATATTGAGGTAGTAAGACGCCTTTCCGGCGCGCAATTAGAAAAGTTACCGAAGAGCAAAGAACATCGCGCAGCATTTACGAGTACTATCCTCGCCCTACGAGAAAAAATAGGGTCAACGGAATTCGATAAATACATGGGAAAGACCTTCTCGAAAGCGGAGGCAGCTGACGCCCTTACGCCCGAATTACTTGTTAATAAAGATATTGTGCGTAATCTCACGAATGGCCACCTGAAGCGCATCTCAAGCCCTGATAAGAAAAAACAACGAGATGAGTTCCTTGCAACTATCGACAGGAAAGATTCTGTTACAGGCGAGTATATATTCACTGAAAAGGATCTTAATGACTTCGCAAGAAAAAACTTTAGCAAAGACAAGGATATCTCCGAAATCCATCCGGATATCCTGCGCAACAAGCGCATATTCGGCAAGCTTCAAGGAATACATGTTGGCCAGCTCCAAAAAGAACCGGACACCGAACAACAGCGAGCTGTTCTTGAGACTTTACGGGATGAATACCTTAACGCATTCGCCGACCCGGCAACTCTTGCGCGCCTTGACGCGCTTGCGGCGCCCATCGTAGAAAACAAAACTAATTCAAGCTGGGCTATAGTCGGGATGCCCGAAGGCAAAGACGCCTTCCGCGTAATCGAAACGGATTACCGCTCGCGCAACCCCGACAAAGAAAAGCAAAAAGAGAAGAAAGAACAGAAAGAGAAAACGGAAAAGCAAGAAACGAAAGTAAAAGAAAAAGGATGGTGGGAGGATGACGACAAGGGAGGTAATCCGCCGAACGCAGGCCCACAGAACCCCCCAAAAAATCCACCCGCACCACCCTCTCCACCCGCAGGAGGATCGGCCGCAGCAGCACCGACATATAATCTGGCACCACAACAACCAACACAGCCGGTAACACCACCTCCGCAGCCAGCGCCCGCAGCCACTCCGCAGCCGAAGCCGGCAGCTAATAAACCCCAGCGCACGGAGGACGAAGAAACAGAACCAACAAATTCAAAGGGCCCTGATATCGGAAGAATGATAGACGCCGTACTGGAGAGCGAATCAAGAACGAATAACCCCGAATACGTCCTGCAGGAAGAATTTCCAGAACCACCACCGCTCGTCACACCTATGACGCCAAAGGCGTCCGGCACACCAACGACTCAAGCTAATCTAAAAAGTCCACAGCCAGTAGAAGTAAGACCTATAACGCCTGCTGAATTAGATACGCTCGCGAATGCGGAAAAAATAAGGATTGCGAAAGAAGACGGGAAATCTAGCACTACTGACCTTTTCATTCCACGAATAGTAACTCCCGATAATAAAAAACCCCCGACATCGGAACCAATCAACGTTGAATTCAAGCGTGTAGCCGAACCCATATCTAAGTCAAAATCGGAACCCGCACCGACAAACGGACCTCTTAGGCGTATAGAGTACAAAGAACCAGTAATGCCCCCATCCACCCAAACCCTACCGGAACCGATACGTACCGCCTTGCGAGAAGAAAAGGATAGGAAGGATAATCAATTGATACGGTTACCAACCGACCAATCCCGCGGGAACAACAACAATCTATGACACTTGAACAAATCGCCCGCCTCTACGTCATATTTAAAACGCTCCAGCCGGAAATCAAGGAATGGATAGCTTCGGATGACACAAGCGCAATCATTAAAGCGATTGCCGCGCGCTTTATTCTTTCAGACGAGCAAGAACGCGTTCTACCCCTCTTAGTACTTCGTCTCGTGACGCAAGACCTGCCGCCGGAAAGCTTTAAGGCGGAGCTCGCGAAAGAAACGGGTGTAGACACGGAGCTCGCGAAAAATATTACGGATGCGATAGCAAAAGAAGTAATAGAGCCAATTGCCTCCGCCCTCCGCTATAGCGGCGTGAATACAGCTCTTTTAGGATTTAACGCCCCGGCAACAGCGCCGCATCCGGCAAGCGAAGCAATGCCGCGCCCCGCACCAGCACCGCAGCCACCGATACCCACAGACCCCATACAAACGGCCACGGAAAACGCGCCCGAATCCATCCTTGTACCAACACCCCTACAACCCTTCATCCTCCACGAAGAGCCGCGCGCAGTAGCCGCACAAAGTGGAGCAAGATCCTTCAGCTACTCCCCACAGACGGATACGGGCGTGGAGAGTACCACTTCTCCGCGTGTCGTGATCGAGCGCGTAGTTCACTACAGCCAATTACGCACGCCGCTTAACATTGCGAGCACGACAAGGAGCGCCCCCGAAGGGGATCGAGTAAAGCCGAAGCTCCCGCAATCGAAGTGGTTTACCTAGCACTATGCAATTCCAAGTACCCCAATACATAGACGTCGAGGACAAAATCGTAGGTCCTTTAACTCTCAAGCAATTCTTTTATATCGCGGGTGGGTTCCTCACGATATTCGTATCGTTCTTCGTACTCGTGACATGGCTTTGGCTTATAACGTCGGTCTTCATAGGCACTATGTCGCTTGCATTCGCGCTCGTAAAATACAACGGCAGGCCGCTCATGACGGTAACGCTCGCCGCCATCCGCTACTATACCGGCGGCCGCACATATACATGGCAAAAAACGGATAGCGTAAAGAAGCAAGCGCCTACGGGATTGCTCGCCAAGCTCGGGCTCGGTATGACGGCGGGTACGCGCCCTGTCGCAGGGCGCGAAACATCAGTTAACGGGTTTTTTAGTCGCAGCCTGCCAGCGCAAGACCGCACGGAAATCGTGCGCCGCACGGACGGCGACCGTGCGATCGCTAAACGGATAGACTACAGATAGAATTAACGATATGGCAGAAGAATCCCTCGCAACCCAAAACCTTCTCGAAGCGGAACGCATCGAGCGCAACTGCATAGTATTACGGGACGGCGGCCTGCGCTCGGTAATTCTCGTATCCGGCATGAACTTCGAGCTGCGCTCGGAAGACGAACAAAACGCCGCGATAGGCGCGTACCAGAATTTCTTAAACGGGCTCGATTTCTCTGTGCAGATTTTCATCCATTCACGGAAGATCAATATCGACGGATACATACAAGAACTTTCGGGTATTGAGCGAGGAGAAATAAACGACTTATTAAAAGGCCTTATTGGCGGATACAAAGACTTCGTGGCATCTCTCGTGGCAGACAACCCGATTATGGAAAAAACCTTCTTTGTGATCGTGCCGTACGACTCCGTATTACCCGCAAACCAACGCGCAATATTCGACGCCATCACCGGATTCTTTAAGCGTAAAAAAGTAGCCGACCCGACAGAGGCCGTCCCTACACCAGAAACCACAGCACCCAAAGCTAACGCAGTGGGGGACAGCAGCTTCGCCGCACTCACTCAGCGCACCGAGCAGGTAGTAAGTGGCCTTTCGCAAATAGGCCTCCGCGCCGTGCCGCTTGAAGAAGACGAGCTCGCGGAACTCTTATACAACCTCTACAACCCCGAAACCGTCGAACGCCACGTTATCCCTCAAGAATAAACCCATGAAAAAAGACCTCGCAGACATCATCGCCCCGCCGGAAATCACGATAGCGCCAGACCACATGAAGGTGGGGAAAAAGTTCGCCCGCACGGTTTTCGTTTCCAACTACCCGCGCTACCTTTCGACCGGATGGCTCAGCCCCATCGTTAACGCGCCTGAGCTTATGGACGTGAGCATCTTCATGCATCCGGCCGATACCGCAGACACGTTAAAAAAACTCAAGCGGAAGACGGCACAGATCGAAGCGCAGCTCATGGACCAAGAAGAGAAGGGATTAGTGCGGAACCCGCTACTCGAAACCGCGTACCAAGACGTGGAGGGTCTGCGCGATTCGCTCCAGCAGGCGCGCGAACGCCTCTTTATGGTCGGTCTCTATATAACGTTCTACGCCGACACCTTAAAAGATCTAGAAATACTCGAAGGCCGCATCGTGAATATGCTCGAAACGCGACTAGTATACGCAAAGCAAGCGACATTCGAGCAAATGGAAGGATGGAACTCAACGCTCCCCATAGCCGCAGACCGGCTCGCAGTGCACACACCCATGAATTCCGGACCCGCTTCATCACTCTTCCCGTTTGTCTCGACCGACCTTACGGGCGACACGGGAATACTCTACGGCGTAAACCGCACCGATAACACGCTCGTGATATTCGACCGCTTCAGCCTTGAAAACGCCAACATGGTTATCTTCTCCAAGTCCGGTGGCGGTAAATCGTACGCCGCGAAACTCGAGGCACTCCGGCTCATGATGACAGGGGTCGACGTGATAATCATCGACCCCGAGCACGAATACAAAGCCCTTGCCGAGTCCGTGGGTGGTAGTTTTATAAATGTTTCACTCGCTTCAACCGAACATATTAATCCGTTCGACATACCGAATGTCCCCGAAGACGAAAGCGACGACGACGCCCTGAAGTCGCACGTCGTCACGGTAGCCGGCCTCGTAAAGATGATGGTGGGGGAGATAACGCCCGAAGAGGAAGCGATGCTTGACCGCGGTATTACGGAAACCTACGCGCTAAAAGACATCGTCCCCGGTAAAGACTTTTCCAAAAAAACCGCGCCCGTGCTCGCGGACTTGAAGACCGTCCTCGAAAGCATGGAGGGAGGTAAATCAATCGCTGAACGCCTATACCGCTTCACGGAAGGCAGTTATTCGGGCTTCACGAATTTTTCCACAAACGTTGACCTTAGTAACCGCCTTATCGTCTTCTCCCTTCGCGACCTCGAGGAAGGCTTACGCCCCATCGCCATGTACCTCGTGCTCAACTTCATCTGGAACGTCGTGCGTGGAAAGATAAAAAAACGCGTCATGATCGTCGACGAAGCATGGTGGCTCATGCGCTACCCCGAAGGCGCCTTATTCCTCTTCGGGCTCGTAAAGCGCGCACGCAAATATTACTTGGGCGTAACAACTATTACGCAAGACGTAGAAGATTTCCTTCTTTCGCCCTACGGCCGCCCTATTATTACTAATTCATCGTTACAACTACTCCTTAAACAATCGCCGGCGATGATGGACGTACTCCAAAAGACGTTCAACCTCTCGGAGGGGGAGAAGAGCCTCCTTCTTGAAACACCCGTGGGGCAAGGGCTCTTTTTCGCGGGAACGAAGCACGCCGTAATACAAGTGCTCGCCTCTTCGCCCGAAGATAAGGTAATAACCACAAACCCGAAAGATACCGTATGGAAGAAATAACAGAAGCACCTAAAATAAACGGTATCGAAGGAGCCGTCATGGTCGGCGTGTGTATTCTCTTCGATGTTGCGGATTTTTTTGCCACGTTTCTCGACGCGCTGTTCGGCGCAGGGGAGCTCGTTAAGTTTTTTATCAACGCCTTCGCTTCCGTAGTACTCTGGCTGTGGGCTACTATGAAAGGAGTGGGTGCCGAACGCACGCTCGTAGGAAACCTTCTCGAATTCGTTCCGATAATAAATACGCTCCCGATACGGACGATAGCGATGCTCGCGACCATATGGCTCGACCGACACCCGAAGCAGGCGGAGCTAGCGGAAAATCTCGCACCAAAAATAAAAAATCCGAGACGTGCCATAGGTAGAAGGGCTCTTGCCGCAAAAGCCGCGAAAACAACGCAAGTCGCATGAACTACGCCATGAAAATAATCCTAAAAACGATACTTATACTCGGAATATCCCTACCAGCACTCTCGTATGCCGCGCCAGAGCTTATCATTACGTGGAAGGCGGCGTCGTATACGCCTAAAGACTATGCCGGAAAAGCATTGCCTATAGCGGGGACGCCAATCGACGTTTCAGCGCTACTTATCGACGGAGGGAAAGTAATAAATCTTGCTTCGTACGATATCAATTGGTATGCAGGCGAAGACCGCATCGCAGGCGGTAAGGGAGTCGCAACCACGCGCACGAAAGCACCCATCACAGGACAAGATTTTCTCGAGCTGCGCGTAAACGTAGGGAAGTATGAAAATCAGCCGCTCGACGCGTTCGTTACTATCCCCGTGGTCCGCCCAGAAATCCTTATACGAAAAAAGGAGGGCACAAAACCGCAAGAGTTTTCTATAATTCCCTATTTCTGGAACATCCTAAGCGAAAGCGGGCTCACGGTTACATGGGAAGATACCGGAGATACCGTAACCGCGAGCGCGGAAAATAAAAAAGATCCAATGGAATTCGCGCGCATGACCACACCAAAACAATGAAACGGATGCTTATAGCCTCATTACTATTCTACGCCCTCGTAATTGGGGGTGCAGCTTACGCACAGGCGCAACAAGATCCGTTCGCTCAGTACGGATCCGCAACGACCGAACGGTGTGGTCCCCAATTCAACGGCGATTACATATTATGCGAATCGACGGGTGGACTCATACAACAACGGCAAACCAACTTCGCCGCATTCCTTCGTGAGATGTATACTCTCGCCTTTATTCTCGCCGGCACCGTGGCTTTCGTGCGCATCGTCTACGGGGGAGTACTGTATAGCTGGAGCGGCGTTATAGACCAGAAAAAGAAGGCGATAGGAATATTTTGGAACGTCGCGACTGGCATGGCACTCCTTATGGGGTCGTACGCCGTCTTAAACACTATAAACCCCGCACTTACCATCCTCGCTCTGCCGAACGTTACAATGAGAAGACCACAGAACAGCAGCGTACCAACGCTACCACTTTCATCACTAAATGAAATGCCGTCACCGATCGATCTACTCGATAAGTCGATCAATGGCATTAGAAAAGAAAATGAAGCACTTATAAACGGCCTCGGACTTTATACGCTCGGTATGGACGCAGAGGCGACACGGGACCTCGTTAACAGCGAAATAGAAAGAATAGGAACTCCCTCGAATAACGCGGAACGCGCGCGACTCGGCGAACTGCAAAAATCCTTACAGGAACTCGAAGAAATCGAAGCGCAAGCGAATGCCGTTAGGAGCACTCCTACAAACACGCCGCCTCAGCAATATAAACGTACTAAGACAACCCAGTGAGTAAGTGGCTTTTCATATCCGTAACCGTCGTACTCGTGGCGCTTTTTGGCACCGTGGCGTATTACGGCATGCAGGCGCTCGAACCGCATACGTACGTTCCGACCGTAGAAGAAGAGGTGAAGGTTACTGCGACAAGCACGCCCACAACATCGCTTTCTTTACCGAGTCTCCCCGGACTGCCAGAGAAAAAACCAATACCTGTTTCTTTGGATGAAATCTCAGCCGACCCCGTAAAAGTTTTAAACACCGAAGAGCAGCTCGCATACCTCGCCACCTCGACGATCCGCGAACTGAATCCCGACAAGCTCTTCTTCGCGCCGAAAGACAGCCGCGCATACCCCTACGGCAAAAACGATATGTTCGTAATCGAACGCCCGTCGAACCTTGTGCGAACGTCCTTATGGACTATTAATACGTCAACGAAGACCGTTTCACGCATTGCCGGCCCTAGCTTCGGATTAATGGCACGCTGGTCCAAAAACGGCCGCTATGTTTTTACCATGAGCGCGGATCAAGCCGGAGCGCTCACGCTTTCTTTTATTGATACGAAAACGAAAACAACGACACCGCTCCGCATAGCCACACTCCCATCCAAATGTTTCATCATGGACGCTAGTCCCATAATGTACTGCGGCGTGCCGCAGGGTGCGCCCGAGGGAGTAGTGCTACCCGACGATTACCTCAAGAACAAGTTCGCCTCGACGGACCGCATCGTAAAAATAGATTTTAAAACCCCTAAGGTAACGGAACTCTGGAGCGGCACGTCAGAATCCCTCGACATCCAAAACCCCGCCGTGATCGGCACCAACTTATTCTTCACCAACAAAACCGACGACTCCGTCTGGAAGCTGGCCTTATAGAACGTAATTAAGACTTGTATCACTTTTACGACGACCGTCGTTAAAATGATATATTCGTGCACCACCTAGTAAGCCTCGAAAAAAACTAAAGTAACGGCTTCACGATAACCCTGCGGTCGCGTTTGTCGCCCGCGCTTTCGGTCTTCACGTCGGGACGGGTGGCGAGCTCCGTGTGCACCAAGCGGCGCTCGTACGCGTTCATTGGCGGCAATTGCACATCTGCTTTCGTTATCAAAACCTTGCGCGCTGCCGCTTTCGCAATCTCCACAATCAAATGCTCGCGCTCCTTGCGGTAGTTGTTCACGTCAACGTACACCATGCCGTGCACGCCGACCTTGCGGCCGATAGTGCGCGCGATGAAGCCGAGGTCGGCGACGAGGCGGGGGATCCATTCTTTAAGCCATTCACCCTCGTCCAAGAATATCGAAAACCGCGCGCCCGCGGGGTCGAGTTCCACAACGGAGCCGGAAAACCCAGCTACCCGCAAAAGTTCGTTAAGGGCTTGTTTGATATGCTCCATAGAATACTTATGTTTTAGGGAATTTCCGTTCCACGTGCAACTGTTGGGCTATAGAGAAAAGCGTCGTCGTTACCCAATAAATGCCGATAGCGGCAGGGAGCGACCATAAGACCGCAACGGTAATTATAGGCCCAATCATTACCATATTGCGCGCCGTCTGCGCCGCAGGGCTCTTATCGTCCTTATTGCCGGCCATGCTCATTACGCCCAGTAAATACTGCAGAAGCGCCGCAATGACAACCAAAAGGATACTCCGCTCGCTGAGCGTTATCAATCCTAAAAAGGACTGTGAAAGCTCCGGTAGAGGCATAAGGAAAACCTGGTAGAGAGCGATCAATATCGGCAATTGGACGAAGATAAGTCCGAGACTCATTAAGGGATTTACACCATGTTCCTTATAAAGCGCCATTAAGGCCTTACCTTGCTCTTCGCGGTTGCCTTTATGCTTCGTCTGGATGTCTTGAATATGCGGCTGGATCTTTTTCAAGACGTGCTGCTGTTTAAGACTCTTATAGAAGAGAGGATAGAGCACTAAACGCACGATAACGGTAAGTAAAATAATCGCGGAGCCGAGGTCGCCGAACGTTATATTCGCGTGCAAAAAAAGCAGCAGCGCGAGAAGCGGATCAATTAAGAGAAGATGGAATAAGTTCGTCATGCCATTGTTTGGCTGTATACGCCGCGGCCGCCGGATGCGTGATCACAAGGTAATCGGCAACCGGCCACGCGGCCATAACCCCCTGCACTGCCGTAAACGCCATGCGGCGGATTTTATTCCTGCCCACGGCGGACTTCGCAACACGCCTGCCTACCACGACGCCGAAACGAGCGTAGGGGAAAAGGGCGGGAAAGATTTTTACCGTAAAAGCGGGCTTGCGCACCGTGCGGCCGTGGCGCAGAAGCGCCTCCTGCACCGGCAGGCGGTTCTTCTTAGCGAGCATGCACCGCGGTAACCGCGAGAGATTTCCTTCCCTTGCGGCGGCGCTTGGTTATAACGCGCGCGCCCATAGAAGAAGACATACGCTTCAAAAAACCGTGCGTCCTGCGGCGCTTTTTCTTGTGCGGATTGTAGGTTTGACTCATGCGGCTATTATAGCAGATTCGGACCCGCTTATCAACACGTTTTTTTCGTTACGTCATTATTGACAGGGGAACGCCCGACTCTACAATGAGTACCATGGATTGCAACGAGCTTTGGCAGAAAGTACTCGGCGAAGTCGAATTGCAAATATCGCGACCTAATTTCATAACGTGGTTTAAGAATAGTTCTATTTTGGAGAAAAAAGACGGCACGGTTACTGTCGGTCTGCCAAATAATTTCGCCCGCGAGTGGGTTGAAAACAAATATCACAACACGATCTTCGGTACACTCCGCACAATCGACAGCGGTATACGCAAAGTAGAATATATTCTTACAAAAGATTCCGCGAAACTCACTCATGGCGTAAAAAAAGCGGGTAGCGACCGCCCGTATACCGATTCTTCTTCGCAGCTCGCGTTCAACGAGCTGATTATCGACCCGAACACCAACCTTAACCCCCACCACACGCTTAACTCCTTCATCGTCGGGTCGTCCAATGAAATGGCGTATGCCGCGGCGATGGGAATCATTAAAGAAATAGGCACTAAATACAACCCACTCTTCATATACGGCGGTGTTGGTGTGGGTAAAACCCACTTAATGCAGGCTTTAGGTAACGAAGTGGTAAAGCTATACCATAATAAAGTCCGCGCACGGTACGTCACGTCCGAAAAATTCACGAACGACGTTATCTGGGCGATGAAGAATAAGCGCATGGACTCGATTAAAGAAAAGTACCGCGCAATCGACGTCCTCATCATCGACGATATTCAATTCATTGCCGGTAAGGCGCGCACCGAAGAAGAATTTTTCCATACGTTTAATGCGCTCTACGAAGAACGTAAACAGATTATTATATCCTCAGACCGCTCGCCGAAGTTTATCCCTATACTCGAAGAACGCCTGCGCTCGCGCTTCGAAGGGGGAATGATAGTAGATATCGGTTACCCTGATTTTGAGCTTAAGGCGGCCGTACTCCGCGCTAAGCTCGCGGAGAAAAAAGCTGAATTATCCGACGAGGTGATCGCTGAGATTGTTAATAAGGTAAAGAAAGGTTTCCGCGAGCTCGAAGGAATATTAAACCGCATACTTTTTTATCAGCAGGTTAAAAACCTCATTATAACGCCCAAGTTAGCCGAGCAGATTATCGCCGAAGTCATAAAGACCCCGCAGAAAAATATCCACCCCGACGTTATAATCCAAACCGTTTCCGATTTTTTTGAGGTACCGACGGCAGACATTATGAGCCATTCGCGCAAACAGCAGGTTGTAGAACCCCGCCAGATTGCTATTTACCTCTTACGCGATATCTTAGACCTTTCATACCCCTTTATTGGTGAAAAACTAGGTAAGCGCGACCACACAACCGTGCTCTACGCGTACGAGAAAATATCGCAGGAAATGACGCGCAACCAGACGCTTAGTCAGAAAATACTTTCTATCAGGGAAATGCTGAATAAAGCATATGTATAACCTGTGGATAGTTTACGGATAACATGTTGCCAAACAACCACATACTTCACATGATTACCATAACCTGTAAAAGTTATCCCTCGAGCAACCGCGAAATAATCCACAGGTAGACTATGCGAATAACGCCACTATATACAAGAGAAAAAGAAGTTATCCACCTATCCGCCTCGCTTACTACTACTACTAACTATATATAAAGAGAATATATGAAACTAATACTCTTCCGTGACAACCTGAAAAACGGACTGTTGGCTGCCGAACGAGCGGTAGCTGACTCGTCTAATTTACCGATATTAAAGAACGTACTTGTGCGTACGGTAGGTACGAAGATCCAGCTTACAACCACAAACCTCGAACTCGCTATAACAAAGCTTATATCGGGAAAGATTACGGAAGAGGGGGCATTATCCGTCCCGTTCGCTACTTTTTATAGCATCGTTAATAATACGGCGCACGACCGCATCAATCTTGAAAGCGAGGGGTCGAGCTTCGTCGTGAAAACGGATAATTACGAAGCGAAGATGCAGGGGATGGTAGCTGAGGATTTTCCGCTTATTCCACGCATGGCGGACGGAGGCGCATATATGGAGATTGACCCCGTCGTATTCCAAGACGCGCTGCAGCAGGTGATAAGCGCGGCGCATATATCAGATATTCGTCCGGAAATCAGTGGTGTGCTATTCGACTTCCAGATGACGGTGTTGAAGCTTGTTGCTACCGACAGTTTCCGCTTAGCGGAGAAGATTATCGACGGAAAAAAATTTAAACATACGTTCGATGCCGGATTTCGGGCTATAGTGCCGCTCCGTACCGCGCAGGAGCTCTTACGGGTTATATCGCGCACTACGCCTCTCCTCGTGCATTATGACAGCAACCAGATGCTCTTTAAATCCGACGACGTAGAGGTAATGTCGCGCCTTATCGATGGCACGTACCCTGATTACGAACAAATCATCCCGAAGGATGCGGAAACGGAGGTTTCGCTAGACCGCGCACACCTTATAAACGCCGTAAAATTAGTAAGTAATTTTAGCGGTAAAACGAACGACGTGCGCCTTTCAACGGATACAGAAGGGAAGACGGTTACTGTCCATTCGGTTAACCAATTCCTTGGCGAAAATAAATATCTCATCCCTGCGCGCGTTACGGGTACACAGATAGCGGATATTCCGTTTAACTGGCGGTATCTTTTAGATGGCTTAAAATCGATGCAGGGGGAGTCGGTTGTTTTAAAATTGAATGGTAGTAACCGCCCGGCGATGCTCCGCCCTGCGGACGATTCTTCGTTTCTTTATATCGTGATGCCGATTAGAGTCTGATTAAATTTCTAGATCTTCGTTATCTTTTGAAGATTACTATTTCTTTCGATTCCAATATTCCCTGCGCGCCGAAGATTTTTATCGTGAACTTATTCTGGGCTTCGAGTGGTGTCACTACCGTTACCGAATAGTCGTAGCTCTTACTCGGGGGTACGGCATCTTTCCGTACGAGTACGTCGTTTAAGTATGTTTCGATTCCCATAATATCCGTCGCCGCGGTTAACCGCACGTTTACCGTAAACGGGGATTGCATAACGAAGTCACCGTTTTTGATATTTATGAGTTCGATTCCTGATGTGGATGAGGCGTTCATACCACCACGGTTCATAAGAAAGTCAGGGTGCGCGTTAAGCCAACTGATTATACCTTCTTCCCAATTCTTAAATTGCGAGTCGGCTTGCGGGTTCTGTGGTGGAGGCCCTAACGGATCTTTCTTATTTACGTAGTAGAGAATAGTGTGCACTTCGTTGTTTACCATATATTCGCCATTCAATACTGGTTTATCGGTAATCGTCGCGTTCGGGCGGGGGAATGGCTCGAAGGGGGCGTTCTTTAAAGCTTCTTTCATGAAGGCGCTCCAGATAGGTACGGCTGCCAAGATACTGCCGCCGCTTTGCTGTAGGGGTTTATTGTCGTTATTACCGGCCCAGACGCCGACGACGAGGGATGGGGTATAGCCGAAGGTCCACGCGTCACGATAATCGTTCGTAGTACCGGTTTTCATCGCCACTTCATGATTAGGGAAGATGGTAAGGTTCATACTGCTTTGGAAAAGCGGTGAACGCGCGGCGGTATCTGAGAGTATGTCGTTCACCATACGGACGTACCCACTGTTTATAACCTGCTCTTTCGCGTCCTTATACGACTCAAGCGTTTTACCGTTTTTGTCTTCCACGGAGAGTATAATTGCTTGTTCGTGTAATACGCCGTCTTGGCTTAAGACCGAATATGCCTTAATCATGTCGATAAGTTTCACTTCGCCTCCACCCAAAGCGAGAGTGAGGCCGTAACGATTACGTTCGTTTAAGGTTGATATACCCATAGCGCGCACGAGCGTGAGTACGTTGTCGATACCCGCGAGGTAGAGCGTTTTTACGGACGGGACGTTTACGGATTGTGCGAGCGCGTTCCGCATCGATACCGGCCCGCGGAACTGGTGGTCAAAGTTTTGCGGCTTGTAGCTCCGCTCGAGAGCGCCCGTCGTATCGAATTCCGTCTCCACGTCAAAGAGGACAGTATCGGGCGAAAACCCTTTCTTGAAAGCAGCGAGATACGCGAACGGTTTTATAGACGAGCCAGGTTGGCGGAGTCCTTGCGAGGCGACGTCGAAGTTACCATCTATCGCTTCGTCGAAATAACCGCGCGACCCTACAAGCGCGAGCACTTGGCCGGTTTCCGAGTCGGCTGCCACGAGCGCGGCGTTCGTTCCTTTATATAATTCAGTGTTGCGCTTCGCGCCATCCGCTACTGCCTTTTCCGCCACCTGTTGCAGTGTCCAGTCGAGCGTCGTCGTAACCTTGAGTCCGCCCGTGCGCATGAAGTCGTCGCCGTAAGCGTTCGCTAAATATTCTTGTACGAGCATTACGAAATGTGGAGCCTTGATATTAGTAAACTGGGGAAGGAATGTAATTTCTTCCTTAAGGGCTTTATTTTTTTGTTCCTCGGTTAAAAACCCCGCTTCCGCCATCTGGCGTATCGTGCGGTCTTTGCGCGCCATAAGGTCCGCTACGTGCGTTCCCCACGGGGAGTAGTAGCTTGGTGCCTTAGGAAGACTTGCAAGGAGGGCGGTTTCCGCCACCGTAAGTTCCATGGCGCTTTTACCGAAATATGTTTTAGATGCCGCCTCAATACCATAGGCGTTCGCGCCGTAGGGGATCTGGTTAAGATAGAGGTTGAGAATTTCGTCTTTCGAATACCGTCTTTCGAGGTTGTACGCTATGACGAGTTCCTTAATCTTACGGGATATCGTGCGGTCGTCCGTAAGGAACGCTTTCTTCGCGAGCTGCTGGGTAATCGTCGAGCCTCCTTGCACGACGCCGACGTTCCGTATATTCGTGAGCATCGCTCGCGCGATACCCTTCCAATCGATGGCGGCATGGTTATAGAAATTACGATCCTCGACCGCGATCGTTGCTTTACGTACTATATCGGGAATCTGGTCGGGGGTAACGACCGTGCGGCGTTGTTCGCCGTAGAGTTCGTATAAAAGCACTTTGCCGGTGCGGTCGTAAATTTTCGTTGATTCGGCGATACGGTTCTGCGAAAGGAGCGTTACGTCGGGGACGGATCGTACAACAGCAATAGCGTAGAGAGCTCCCGCAAAAAAAGCAGCGACAGCTCCTATAAGAGCTGGCTTATATACCTTCTTTAAAAAAGGTTTGAATTTTATTTTCATATTCATACATTTGCATTCACGAACAAAACGTCCTGCATACCAGTATACCGCATGCAGGACGCTTCTTGATTGTTATAAGAGAGGGGCTTTTGAAGGGTTATATCTCTTCGTCGTCATCGTCGTCATCGTCATCCTCGTCGATCTCATCGAGATCGTCGTCGGCGTCGAGTTCATCGTCGTTTTCCAAGTCATCCTCTAACTCATCAACATCGTCTAATCCATCCATGATTACGAATCGATCTGCGGGAAGGATGGGGGTACTGATTTCGGTAATAAATTCCATAAAATAACACGCAATAACGACCTTTTGGGGGAAGTATATACGAGACCGTCTATGTGTCAAGAAGTTTTTGTAAGACGATGAGCGCCGGCAGTTGCTATGGCTATGGCGAGCGCGTCCGTCGCGTCATCGAGGATGCGGAGCGGGGGCACGTGAAGGATCATTGCAACCATGCGCGCCACCGCTTTTTTATCCGCACTACCGTAATTAGTCGTCGCGACTTTTACCTGCTGAGGAGTGAATTCGTAAACGGGCGCGCAGGCGCTCGACAGATGTAATAAAAGGCCGCGTGCTTGTGCCACTTCGATGCCTGTCTTTACGTTCTTGGAAAAGAATAATTTTTCGATGCCGATGGCATCAGGCTTTGACTCTACAAGAAGTTTTTTGAATTCCATTGCGAGTGCGTTTAATTTTCCCGCTGCCTCGCCTTTAGGGATTTCAACAATCCCCGTTTTAATAAGGGAAAGAATAGATCCTTTTTTTTCGATCAAGCCAAAGCCGATGCGTGAACTGCCGGGGTCGATACCTAAAATACGGACAACCGGCTGATTCATAATTTACAATTCGGGATTCAAGACGTTCGTAAAAATGTTTTGTACGTCGTCGCGGTCTTCCAATAATTCCGTAAGTTTTTTCATAACGGCTGTATCCTCGGCGCTTATCTCGAGAGGGAATCTTGCTACTGTGCCGTCAAATGCCCACCGCACACTGCCTATTTCGCCGAGCTTGCCACCGTTCTTTTCGAGTACGTGTCGTACTTCGTTAACCGTTCGGGTAGTACTATCAGTGATTGTATTAATAAGGATTGCGATGCCATTCGGACCGTACGCTTCGAGCGTCATTTCTTCTAGTGCATCGGTATCCTGCGTTTTTTGTATCGCGCGTTCGATGTTTTCGTTCGGTACCGTGTTTGTTCGTGCTTCTTCTATAAGGCTCCGCAAGCGGGGATTAAAAGCGGGGTTTGGTTCGCCGCGCGCGGCTATCGTAATAGCCTTGAGGATTTTCGAAAAAACAACACTCTTTTTCTTATCGGTTGCGCCCTTCTGGTGTTTTATCTGGGACCACTTGTTATGTCCGGACATATATACGGAGGGTACGGCATCCAAAGGTATAAAAAAAGCCCCTCGGTCTGGATTATCGAAGTTGGCAATGGTACCGTAATGCATATATATGTCCCTTATAGACGAACAGTTGGCGCGGCTTGCGCGCGAGCACGAAGAGCGGAGCGAGAAGCGTGAGACGGAGCGCCGTACAGCAGTAGCGCCGCAGGCGGAAGTCGCGGGTGTTATAAGTGTTTCGCCGGAACGTGAGCAGGAACTCGCGCCGAGCATGGCGACTTTCGCGGACGTGAAATCGGCTTTTGCGGCGTTCGATTTTGAAAACGGCTCCATCGCCTCGTTTATGGAATTACTTCTACTTTCTGGCGTACGCTTGCGCGCCTCGGATATTCATATGGAGCCGCAGGAGGTTTCGGTACTTATGCGATTGCGCATTGACGGCATTATGAATGACGCGGGCGCGGTACCGATGCCGTATTACAAAATGCTTTCGTCGCGTATCAAGCTCCTTTCCCGTATGAAGCTGAATGCGGACAAGCCGCAGGATGGGCGGTTCTCAGTGCGCACGGAAAGCGCGCAAATTGAAGTGCGCGTTTCTTCCGTCCCTGCGCAATACGGCGAAACACTTGTGATGCGTCTCTTAAACCCCGCAGCGCTCCAAACGGATATCGGCTCCTTGGGGTTGCGGCAAGACGACTTCGCTATCGTTATGCGCGAACTTTCCGTACCGAACGGCATGATTTTAAATACCGGCCCTACGGGATCAGGCAAGACGACGACACTCTACTCGTTCCTTAAGAAGGTCGCGCAGCCGGGTAATAAGGTTGTTACTATCGAAGACCCTATAGAATACGCGGTCGCGGGCATCGAGCAGACGCAGGTGGACGAGGATAAGGGGTATTCCTTCGCAACGGGGCTCCGCGCTATCGTACGGCAGGATCCGGATATTATCCTCGTGGGCGAAATTCGCGATGCGGAAACGGCCGGTATCGGTATGCAGGCCGCGCTTACGGGGCACCAAGTTTTTTCTACGGTACACGCGAACGACGCAGCGGGCGCCATACCGCGCCTTATGGATATGGGCGTGCAAAAAGAGACTATTGGCCCCGCGATCAATTTAATCATGGGTCAGCGTCTCGTGCGCCGTTTGTGCGACGCATGCAAAAAGCCCGCGCAGGTGGATGCGGAGCTCGTTTTGAAAATCAAACAGTATTTAGAAATGCTGCCCGCACGTGTTTCGCGCGAAGGGCTTTCTGCTGAAGGGTTATACGAGCCCGTGGGGTGTGCGGCATGCGACGGCGCGGGCTACCGCGGGCGCATCGCTATTTTTGAACTCTTTCCCGTAAATGCAGATGCCGAAAAAATAATAGCCGCGGGGGCGGGCGCGGGGGATTTATATGCCTTCGCTGTCGCACGCGGCATGGTTACGATGCAACAGGATGGCGTGTTAAAAGCCCTCCATGGTATAACGACGGTAGCTGAAATCGAAGCCGCGACGGGCCCGATTGCTTTCTAAGAAGACTATAACGAAAAAATAGTGATCTGCGGGCGTTGTCTCGTTGAGCCGAGAACTATAGAAATCTTTTTCACGAGGGAAAAAGGTTAGAACGATTTCGAGGAGAGATCCAGCCGGAGCCAGACCATCCGTATACTAAAAATTGTTCTTTCCAGACTTGCGTCTGGGTCGCCCGCAGATCACTATTCTCACGATGTACAGCGGGTAGTATAGCATACCCAATTTCAATTTGTCAAGCACCACCGTGGATAACCAAAAAGAACATCTTACCGTTGACTCCGCACTCCGTCCCTCAGGATGGGGTGATTACGTCGGCCAAGACAAAATAAAGGAGAATTTACGCGTTATTTTAGCGGCTGCGAAAGCTCGCAACGAGGCATGTGATCACCTGCTTTTTTACGGGCAGGCGGGCTTGGGTAAAACCACGCTTGCACACCTTGTAACGAACGAACTCGGGTGTGGGTTAAAGGTAACCTCCGGCCCCGCGCTTGAAAAGATGGGGGACTTAGCGGCGGTGCTTAGTAATCTCGAAGAGCGGGATGTGTTATTTATCGACGAGGCGCACCGTATTAATAAAAACATCGAAGAGGTTTTATATCCCGCCATGGAGAGCCGTAAGCTGAACCTAATAATCGGCAAGGGGCCGGGGGCGCGTACGGTTTCTCTCGACTTACCCGCGTTTACAGTGATTGCGGCAACCACGCGCGTGCATTTAATATCTGGTCCTTTGCGATCGCGTTTCGGCGCTTCGTTTAAGCTCGACTATTATGATAATCCGGCAATCGAGGCTATCGTGCGCCGCTCGGCGGGGATTTTGGAAATGAATTTGGATAATCCAGCAATTACGCGCGTTGCCCTCGCTTCGCGCTTTACCCCGCGCGCCGCAAACCGATTATTAAAGCGCGTCCGCGACTATGCTGAGGTACACGGCGCGAAAACGATTACGGACGATGTGGTAAAAAAGACGTTCGATATGTTGGATATCGATCCCTTAGGGCTCGAGCTACTCGACAGGCGCTACATGGAGCTAATTATTAAGAAATTTAACGGCGGTCCGGTTGGTATTAATTCCGTGGCCGCCGCGATGAACGATAACGCGGAAAATATCGAGGAAGTGGTTGAGCCGTTCCTTATTATGCTTGGGTTTTTACACCGCACGTCCGCCGGTCGCGTGGTAACACCCGAGGGTTACGCGCACTTAGGTGTGCCCGTGCCGCAAAGCAGGCTTATATAAGATGACTATAGAAGAAACGCAAAAATACGCGGAAGAGTTGGCGGCGTCTGTGTCGTTAGGTAGGCGGGTGTTTGCACTCGTGGGGGATTTAGGTGCGGGTAAGACTACCTTTTCGCGTTTCTTTTTGCGCGCATTAGGCGTTGTGGAGCCGGTGACGAGCCCAACCTTCGTTATTATGAAAAATTATTCACTTATACATCCGCAATTTACCCGCGCGTGCCATGTGGATTGCTATCGCTTAAAAAGTCCGGAAGAAATGACAGCGCTCGGTTTCACTCAGATTCTTACGGACGAAAAGATAATTATTCTTGTCGAGTGGGCAGACCGTATCGCAGATATGCTGCCGCAGAGTACCGTGTGGATCGACTTCGCTCATATAAATGAAGTAAATCGACATATCGTCCCGCGCGCCGAAAAATAAAATATGAAACAGTTTCTTTTAATAGATTCGCATGCGCTGATCCATCGGTTTTTCCATGCCCTGCCACCCCTTACGACCCCCACGGGGGATCCGGTGGGTGTGGTATACGGCATGGCGAATATTATGTTGAAGCTCCATCGTGAGCAAAGGCCGGATTACGTTGCCGCCGTGTTCGACCGGCCGGAGAAGACGTTCCGCGAGGAGATGTTTACGGACTACAAAGTGCATCGCCCACCCGCGCCCGACGACCTTATCAGTCAGTTTAAAAAAGTTCGCGACCTATTCGATAGATTTTCGGTGAAGACAGTCGAGTTTCCGGGGTACGAGGCGGACGACCTCATCGGCAGTTTAGTTGAGCGCTTTAAAGATGAGCCCGATATTACGCTTACTATTCTTACGGGCGACTTAGACTTACTTCAGCTCGTGGACGGCGACCGCGTGGTCGTGAAGTTTTTGCAAAAAGGCATGAGCGACACGAAGATGTATAACGAAGCGGCGGTGCTTGAGCGGTACGGCGTCATGCCGAAAGTTCTGCCGGACTTAAAGGGCTTGTTGGGCGACCAGTCAGATAATATCCCCGGCGTGGCGGGCGTGGGGCCGAAGACGGCGACGCCCTTGATCCAAAAATACGGCACGCTCGAAAACCTGATAGACCACTTATGGGAAGTGCCGGATAAGGTCGGCATGAAGATAGACGCGGCGCGCGAAACAGCACTTTTTTCGAAAAAACTTGCGACTATCGCCCGCAACGCGCCGCTTGCGGTCGAGGGCATCGGCGATTTCGTCTTGAAGCCGCTCGATTCCGCGCACGTGCGCCCGTATTTCGAATCGCTCGGCTTCAAAAGCCTCGCGGAACGATTATCGTAAATTCTTGTGATACAGTTATTCATATGGAAGATGGGCTTTTAGGGGCGTTAGCCGCGGATATCGACGAGGCATTTGTGGCGTACGACGCGGACTTTACCGTCCGCGCTATTAACAAGCGCGCGGAGGATATGTTTGGCGTTTCCGCTACTAATCTTATCGGCAAGCAATTCTCGCTCGAGCTCGCGAAGGATCCGGCGCGTGCGGTTTTTGCGGGTGTTATGTACCCGTCCTTGGCGCCCACGCTCGTGCGGTTATCGGACGCGGGTACGGAGCCCCAGCAGGCGAAGATTATTTTTGAAAATCCGCACCGTGAATTTTTTACGTCAACGCGGCGCGTGCCAACAGGCTTTATGAAGGTGGTGCGCGAGGTTACACGCGAGGGGTCTTTAATGCAATCGAAGAGCGATTTTATAACCGTGGCGGCGCACCAACTGCGAACGCCTGCAACCGCCATCAATTGGACGTTCGAGAATTTGGAAAAAGAGGAGGGATTGCCGGATGCGGCGCGTGAAGCCGTGGCGACCGGTCGCGCGGCAGCGAAGAACCTACTCGACGTCATTACGCACCTGTTGGACGCCGCGCAGATTGAGGACGGGCGCTTCGGGTATTCCTTCGAGCCGACGGATCTCGTGGGTTTTTTAGATACGCTCTTGGGGAGGGCTTTGCCCGTGGGTAAGCTCTATGGTGTGAATATTTATTTTGATCGCCCACAAGGGGCTGTTATGGTTGCAGCAGATCCATCGAAGCTTGGTATGGCGATAGCGAACTTAGTGGATAACGGCATCAAGTACAACGCCGCAGGCGGTAGTGTTACCGTGACACTTGTTTCAGGTGGTGGTAATGCGGAAATTAGGATTACAGATACGGGTGTAGGTATTGCCGAGGCTGATATACCGAAGCTCTTCCAGAAGTTTTATCGTGGGGAGGGGGTGATGAAAAAAGTAACCGAAGGGACAGGCTTAGGGCTCTACTTGGCAAAAAATATTATCGAGGGGCATAAGGGCACGATACGAGTCGAGTCTGCGGAGGGGCGCGGCACTACCTTTTTTATAACTATCCCGCTTGCATTATGATTGTCTTTTTATACGGGCCGGATGCATATAGGCGCAGCCGTAAAGAAAAGCAGTTGGTTGCCGAATACCGTAAAAAGCATTCGGGATTATCCGTTGAGTTTTTCGACGTGGCGGAAGGCGCTACATGGGACGACGTGCGGAGCGCGGTAAAGAATCGCTCGCTTTTCGACGACAAGAAGCTTGCCGTAATGAACGTCCGCGACGGGGCGGTTTTTGTGAAAGAGGAAATCAAGTGGCTTAAGGCACTTGCGGCGAATACAGACGAGACTGTTTTTATAACCGCGGACGGAGCGCCTTTGAAGTCGTTTGCATTCCTCTTTGCGGCTCCCGTGCATGCGCAAGAGTTTACGGAGCTTTCTGGTAAAGCGCTCCAGACGTTCGTGGAGGCGGAGGCGGCGCAAAGGGGATTAAAGATGGGCGCACAGGGCCTAGCCCGGCTCGCTGCGGAATATCGCGGCGACATGTGGGGGCTTATGACGGAGATCGATCGGCTCTCGCTTTCGTCCGCGAAAGACTTCGTTTCCGAAAAACAGGATCCGGAAGATTTTATTGGTGTTATAAAAAAACTGGCGTATGGGGGCGGTGTTCAGTCTCTTACCACGCTCGAACGGGCACTTGCTCACGAGGATCCGGCAAAGATTTTTAACGTCTTAGCGGCCTTTACCTCGGGTGAAAAAAAGCGCCGTATGGCGGACTATGACGCCGCCATAAAATTCGGCACGCTGGACTACGAATCCGCCCTCACGGATATGATTATACGAGGATAAAAAAATCTCCCGCGGTTGCGAGAGATTTTTTATTAGGCAGCGACTTTTGCGAGACGCTTCGCTAAGCGGGACTTAAGGCGGGATGCACGATTCTTGTGGATCGTGTGCTTTTTCGCTGCCTTGTCGATTCCCTTATAGGCGGTTGCGAGTAAGTCTTGCGCCGGAGCTTTTTTGAAGATTTTTACGGCCTCCTTCATGGTTTTCTTGCGCGCGTCATTAACCGCTTTCTTGCGCGCGTTCTGCCTGAGGGCTTTTTTGGCTGATTTCGTTATCGGCATAGTAGTCCACATAGTATGCCTTTTTCATTGATTTTTTGCAAGTCGGTATTTTCTTGAAGAGTGGTATGATGTAGGGATATGGATAAGAGGGTCAGCGCGAGCATATTTTTTTCAATTTTAGCGTTCGTTTTCTTTCCCTCGCTCACCCTCGCCGCCGTCCAACAAGCCACTATCATAACCCGTCCCGGCGTCGTGACCGCCCCTATTAAATACTACTTCGATCTCTCCTCCGCACTCAGTGAAGGCGTGAACCAAGGCGTGAAAGTAACCGTCTCCGCCTCAAACAGCGAAAAGACCGCCGTCCGCTTTGATTCCGTTAAGCTCTTTGATCAATCAGGCGCAACCGTCGGCAATAACGTCGCTTCTAAAACAGACGCTCTCACGGCAAATCCGTACGGCTTTACTTTCGACAACTTTGGCGTCGCACCCGCAGACCTCGCAAAGGTGGCAGGTGTGCAAATAACCTTCATGGATCTTGGTGGCGAAAACCCCACGGGCAAAGTAACCATACAGAGCGTTGCTGTATCCGTCATACGGGACACAGGAGAGGCGTGTGTGATAATTGACCCGATAGTCATCACCACACCACCACCGCCGATACCTACTATCACGCAGATACAATCATCACGTCCGCTCGTGCAGCCGGGGACGCATGGTGATGGGGGAAGTGGGGGTTCGGGCGGGGGGTCGGGGGCGTCGCAGGGGCCGACTGAGTTGGCGACTGTTGTTGATTATTGTCCAAGCTCATGTGGCGGCACATGGGGGAGTGGAGCTGAATGGTATACGTCTACTGCGGCAAATTCTCCTTCTAGTTATCTTAAGGGAACAGGTACGGGATTTTCAGTTCCTACGGGGGCGACTATTAATGGGATTATTCTTACTATTTCAAAACGTGGCGAAGGATTATCGGGCGAAGAAGTTTCTGATAGCGCTGTACGGCTTATAAAAAATGCGGTACTAGCTGGGGAAAGTAAGCATAAAATAGGTATATGGCCGACAAGCGCACAAACTTTTACCTATGGAGGATCTGGTGATGTATGGGGGTTATCACTTACCCCTGCAGATGTTAATAGTTTAAGTGATTTTGGCGCTGCTATTAATATAACCGGCGGAACTACTGGCACAGGGTACATAAATAGCATGAAGATGACCGTTTATTACACCCCGCTCGGCGGGTCGGTATACGATTCGTTTATGGATCTCATCCGGGCATTTTTCGGAAAAATCCGTTGATTTTTTGCAAGTGCGGTGGCACGATAGGCTTTAGGACATTTCGGTTTAACCTTTCCACTTATGGAGGATTCGCCATGCGTTGGATTCCGGTAATTGCGGTACTTGTTTTTGTATTTTGCAAGGGATTCATAGCGGCGACGACAAAAGCTCCTTTAGATCCGCCGCCAGCGCAGACCATTCGTTTGGAGGTTCCCGAAGTCACGGCTTTTGAGGAAATATCTCCGCCCGAAGGGGACGTATGTCAGCACTTTGCGATTACATTTGATAACGGGGAGCGTGTCGTCGTGAAAGTTAAGTCGGCGCTGATTGAGGACTGGGCGACGAAGACAATCAAGAGCAAGCTTTCGTGGTAAGTCTGCGGCATATCGAAGGGCGGGTGGCGCATTGCGCCCCCGTCTTTTTCTTCGTATACATATAGGGAATATGATTTACTCGCTTTCGGGGCTTATTTTGCGCAAGCGCCAGCCTTTTGCCGTTATTGGCGTAGGTGGTGTTGGCTATAAGGTGTCCGTGCCTGCGCGCGTGTACGAGGCGTTGCCGGAGGTGGGCGCCCCCGTTTTTTTATATTGTCACTTCGTGGTGCGTGATGACGCGCAGGAGTTGTACGGCTTTTTGCGCGAGGATGATCTCGTTTTTTTTGAGAAACTTCTTACGGTAAACGGCGTGGGGCCGAAGTCGGGGTTGGCTATTATGGGGCTTTCGGAGCCAGAGGAATTAGCGGCCGCAATTACCGAAGGTAGGGCGGACGTCTTCATGCGCGCGGCGGGCGTGGGTAAGAAGACTGCCGAGCGTGTAGTGCTTGAGCTACGCGGCAAGTTGCCGACGATACAGTCCGAAGCTGCGGTGGCTCGCATGGAGCACGATATGGATGTAGAAGAGGCACTTGTCGGTTTAGGGTATGCGCGTCATGACGCCAAGCGCGTGGTGGCGCAAATCGACCGTGAAATTACGGATATTGAAGGGCGGCTCCGTGCCGCGCTTAAAGTGCTTAAAAAATAATGAAAAAGATTTATATATTTTTACGCGATATATTCTATCACCGCATCATGGCGTTTATTGCCGCCGCCTTGTATGGCTTTCCGAGTCGGCGCCTTACGGTGATCGGCGTTACGGGCACGAAGGGAAAGTCCACAACCGTGGAGCTTATTGCGCACATACTCGAATCCGCGGGTAAAAAAGTCGCGGTGAGCTCATCCGTACGCAATACCGTATCCGGCATGACGATGCCCGGTTGTTTTAAGTTGCAGCGACTTTTGCGCGACGCAGTCTCCTCCGGGTGTGAGTACGCAGTAATGGAGGTCACATCGCAGGGCGTGGTTCAGCATCGGCATCGGTTTATACGGTGGGCGGTTGCCGTTTTTACCAATCTCGCGCCGGAGCATGTGGAGGCGCATGGTAGTTTTGAAAATTATCGCGCGGCGAAAGTCGCGTTCTTCGAATATGTGGCAAAAAATCCGAAGGCGGTATTTGTAATAAATAAGGATGATGAAAATGCACCCTACTTCATACGCGCTGCACAGCATCATAAGAAAATAGTATTTAGCAGGGAGCAGGCGCCGACGACCTTATACGGGGTATTTAATGAATATAATGCGGGTGCGGCACTTGCGGTTGCTTCAGCGCTCAATATATTTGAAGATGTGGCGCGTCGTGCGGTGGGTGATTTTAAGGGGGTATATGGGCGCATGGAGTTTTTACAGCGTAATCCGTTTACGGTGGTCGTCGATTATGCCGTAACGCCGGATTCACTGCGCGCTGCCTATAATGCGTTCGCGGGCAGTCGGATCATCGCGGTATTCGGTTGTACCGGCGGCGGGCGTGATACGTGGAAGCGTCGTGTAATGGGGGGCATTGCGGGGGAGGTGTGCGCGGCAGTCGTCTTAACAGACGACGATTCATACGACGAAGATACGGAATCGATTATGGCGGAAATCGAGGTGGGTCTTGTTTCGACGAAAGAAGGCGCGTGGAAGATCGGGGAGAATTATTGGAAGATCGTAAGCCGCCGCGCGGCGATCGAGAAGGGATTATCGTTAGCAGGGGAGGGCGACGTAGTCCTTGTGACGGGTAAGGGCGGGGATAAGTGGTTGCGCATGAAGCGTGGTGTGAAGATTCCGTGGAGCGATCAAGATGTCATTCGTGATATCCTGAAAGCACTGTAATGAAAATTTCTTTTTTCGGGGGCGCTTCCGAAGTTACGGGCGCTAATTACGTTCTCGAGTCGGGCACTACGCGCATTATGGTGGACTGCGGTTTGCACCAAGGCTCGGGCGCGCGCGAAGAGATAAACTGGGCGGAGTTTGCGTACGATGTAACGAAAATTGATGCGCTTTTCGTAACGCATCCGCATATCGACCATATCGGGCGCGTACCGCTTCTTATGAAGCGTGGCTTCCGCGGGAAGATCTATTCCACGCCGCCCGCGCGGGATGCTGCGCACGAGCTTTTGCTCGATTCTGAACACTTACTTTTCGGTATTGCGGATAGGGCTGGCGTTCCACCCTTATACGGGCCGGAGGATGTTTTCCGCGCTATGAGCGTATGGGAGGGCGTACCGTACCACCGCTCCATAACCGTGGGCGATTGCACGGTAACGCTCTATAACGCCGGCCACGTACTCGGCTCGAGCTCGGTTTTGGTGCAGGGCAAAGACGGTAAGCGTATTTTGTTTTCGGGTGACTTAGGTAATAACCCTGCGCCGCTGTTAGGCGGCAAGGACATGATGCCGGATGCGGATTACTGCTTAATAGAATCCGCATACGGTAACCGTATCCACGAAGATCTCGCGCATCGTCGCGAGCTCTTGGAAGACGCTATCGAGGATACAGTGAAAAATGGTGGCGTGCTTATGATCCCGACCTTTGCGCTTGAGCGTACGCAGGAACTCTTAGCCGAGTTGGATGATTTAATAACGAGCGGCCGCATACCGCCAGTACCCGTATACATGGATAGTCCGCTTGCCATCCGCCTTACGGCAATTTACAAAAAGTATCCCGATTATTTAAAAGCGGGTACGTTTGATTTCCATTTCAAGGAATTGCATATAACCTCAACTACCGAGCAGTCGAAGGCAATTAACCTCGCGCCCGCGCCGAAGGTTGTCATTGCAGGGTCAGGTATGTCGAACGGCGGGCGTATACTGCACCACGAAAAGAATTATCTGCCTGATCCGAAGTCGATGTTTCTCGCTATCGGCTACCAAGCAGAGGGCACACTCGGCAGGCGTATACTCGATGGAGATAAATCCGTAACCATATTCGGCGAAGACGTGCCGGTACGTTGTAAGGTGCGTGCAATCGGCGGCTACTCCGCACATGCGGACCAGAAGCAATTATTGGAATGGATCTCTACCGGCAGGGATTCGCTTAAGCGCGTATTCGTCGTGCAGGGTGAAGGGGAGTCAAGTCTCGTTTTGGCGCAAAAGATGCGCGACGAATTCGCCCTTAACGCTATCGTCCCCGAAGCGGGGAAGACTTACGAATTATAGAGGTTGCTAAAAAATTAAGCCGTCATTCCTGATTTTTAATTTTCGGTAATTTACTATAACTATGCCGGTCGGCATAGTTATAGTAAATTGGATTTCGGGGGTTGGATTTCGATAATTTTATTATTCTGCGTGATATACTGCTTGTATGTCAGAAAAGTCAGCGGCGTTGCACGCCAAGTATCACCGGAAGACGCGGTATAAAATTTGCATATCGGGTGCGGCCGAAACCGGCCACTGTTCTATGGATACTCTCCAGAGGGCGGAGGAGATGGGTAGGGAAATTGCGAAGGCGAATATGGTGCTTTTAACCGGTGCCACCACTGGCACGCCGTATTGGGCGGCTAAAGGAGCAAAGTCTGCGGGCGGGCTTGTTATCGGTTTTTCGCCGGCGTCGTCTGAGCTCGCGCACGTAAAGACCTATCGGCTCCCCATCGACTACCATGACGACATCGTTTTCACCGGCTTCGAGTATTCGGGCCGTAATTGGATCCTTACCCGCGCGGCAGATGCCGTTATTACCATTTGCGGGCGCATCGGCACCCTTAACGAATTCACGGCATCGTTTGAAGACGGAAAGCCCTCGGGCGTTTTAGAGGGCACGGGCGGCACGGCGGACTATATTAAGGATATTTTGGATAAGTCCCACAGGGGGTACGGTAATACTGTGTTTTCATCTGATCCAAAAGAGCTTCTTAAGCTCGTTATGAAAAAAATCGAGGAGCGCGAGAAGTCGTTTTAGATTTAAGAGGTGAATAGACATAAGGAAGGTAAATGGCTATGATTGGCGTGTCTTTTGTATCTACCTTGCACCCATAGTTCAACGGATAGAATATAGCCCTCCGAAGGCTGGGATTGTGGTTCGATTCCACATGGGTGCACCGCGTAAAGAAAAACAGCAGAGCATTTTAATGTCCTGCTGTTTTTCCACGCGGTAGGCACGTGATGGGATTTTTAAGAATCTCATTTTACGTGCTACCTTTAAAAAATGAAAACGCCGCGCGGATGTGGAGTCCGTACGGCGTTGGTTTTCGATTCGGGTTCAGCCTTGCGGCAGCTTGATCGCCTTTGCGCAGATCAAGCACATCCTCCAGATCGCAATCAGGAGCAGTGCTCCCGAAACTTCCCATGTAATGAAGGCGTCGATTAGGGCTGCATCCCGGGCATTGATTATGAATGATACTCCCCATGCGAGGAGTATGGCTGCCGAGACTGCGGCGTCTTGGAAGAAGTGTAGGGATGATATTTTTTCCAAGTCCGTTTTTCCTTTGTTGAGAATCAGCGCCATCCATGTATTGATGCAGAAGTTGAATATAGCGAAGAGGAAAAGGATATCGGTTTTAACTGCTTGTGGATTCCGCATATGCTCTAATCCGTGCATTAGAGCCTTGCTACTCGCCCATGCCATCAGCAATCCGCCGGCAATTCCCGCGACCTTCTCGAGATAAGGGGCTTTTTGGGCGCCCTTTATAAGAAGGAGGATGACGAGGCATTCGCCGAGATCGGCGGCGTCATGTAGGTATGCGGCATTAAGGGGCATGCTCTGCGTCCATTTGAATGCGGCCCACTCGACGATTGTGAGTAATCCGTTGCCGGCAGCGGCAAAGACGATATTCAAGAATTTCTTTTTCAGCTCTTCATCTGAAGAGCCGTGCGCGTGAACGTGGACGCAAACCATATCGTTTCTCCTGTGCGTTTAGTGTTGGAAAAGGGCTCGTTACGACACGGATATAATGCATTAGCTGGGGGATTATGGCAAACTGAGATGATATGGCATTCCTTAGATTTCTCTTCTCGCTTTTCATCGTTGCGACCGCGCTCCACTTTGGGTGGGAGATTTCGCAGATGGGGTATTATTCGTTTTCCGTTCCATCCCTGCCGAGCTACGACGCGTTTATTAAAGATCATTGGACGGTAGCGGCTAAAGACGGGCTTATTACTGTCGCGTTATATCTATTAGTTGGCATGCTCGTTAAAAACGCCGGCTGGGCGAAGCGGTTTAATCGCCAGCGGTTTATGTTCCTTATCGTGCTTGGTTTTTTATGGGCAGTGGGTGTGGAATACCACGCCACTGAAATCGCGCACCGCTGGACCTATGCAAAATCAATGCCGATAATCCCGATTATCAACGTGGGTGTCGCGCCTATTCTCCAGATGGTTGTCATTCCGTTTTTCGCAATCTTCCTCACGCGCAAGCAGCTGAGCGAGAAGTAATATTGACGAAAAATATATTTCGTGCTAAATTAGCATAAGCATTAACCGCCTGCGGGCGAACTTTTACAACCTTTTTCCTCGAAGGGGGGGTGAGATGACTGTCATTTGGGCATGCGTATGCGTTGCTATTGCTCTTGGGGCTAGCTTCTTTTTCGGCTTTTACATTTCGACGTGGCTGGATCTCCGTGAGTTTGAATTGGAAAAAAAGTACAGGCGTCGCGTTTCCGTATGCGTTGCAGGTGCTGCGTATGCCGTCGTGCTGACGCGAGATTTACATGAATGGAGCGACCAGTATCATGAACAATGGCTCACTCAGGCGGACTTCGCTCTCGACGAGCCGTTCAGGTTTCCTTCGCCGGAGACCGTGCTGATCACTTTTATTCCTTCGAATGAGCTCTTAAGAACCGTACTAGCCGGATGCCTAATCGAGTGGGTTGATTTCATTATTCCAAAGGAGGTCCCGTCGTTAATCGGTACGCAAATCCGCAGTCCGCTTGACCTATGGATCGCGATCCATGAAACCGAGCCCAGCGAAGAGTTACGGGAACTGCTCATGGCATGACGTTTTATTGGAGGCTTCGCCGAATTTCGGCGGGCCTCCTTTTTTTTGATTGCTCTTGCAATCAATCCCTCGAAATTCGCAGAGCGAAGGGGGATGCTATACAGTATTTATATATATGCCGCGCATCATCGCCGATCTGCAGATACATTCGAAGTACGCGCGGGCGGTTTCGCCGAAGATGGTTTTGGAGGAGCTGGACCGGTGGGCGGCCGATAAGGGGATTAATGTGATGGGTACAGGTGACTTTACGCACCCCGCGTGGTTTGCGGAGATCGAGGAAAAGCTCGAGCCGGCCGAACGTGGTTTATATAAGTTAAAAGCCGAATATAAGTTGCCGCGCATGAATGGAACGCTGGCAGATACGCGTTTCATGCTCACGAGTGAAATTTCGAACGTATATACGCGCCACGGCAGGGGGCGGCGCGTGCATAACCTTATTTGGGCGCCGAGTATTGAATCAGTTGAAAAGCTAAATACGGCGTTAAGTTGGGTGGGGAATTTAAAAAGCGACGGCAGGCCGATATTGGGATTGGATTCCGAAGAGCTCGTTAAGATGTGTTTAGATGCTGACCCTGATATCGCCGTTATTCCCGCGCACGCGTGGACGCCGTGGTTCGCTGTGTTCGGCTCCATGTCCGGCTTCGATACGCTTGAGGAGTGTTATGGGGACCACACGAAGCATATCTTTGCTATGGAGACCGGCTTGAGTTCCGACCCTATCATGAACTGGCGGTTATCGCAGCTCGACAACGTCGCTATCGTATCAAATTCCGATTCGCATTCGCTCGAAAAAATCGGCCGCGAGGCGAATGTATTTGATTGCGAGCTTTCATATGCGGGGATAATCAAAGCAATTAAATCTTCCATTCCCGCTGCAAAAAAAGACCCAAAGAACAAGTTTTTATTCACTATCGAATTCTTTCCTGAGGAGGGGAAGTACCACTACGACGGGCATCGCCTATGCGGCGTTTCGTGGACGCCAGAAGAAACAAAAAAACACGGCGGCATATGTTCCGTATGCGGTAAGAAAGTGACTATAGGCGTTATGAACCGTATGGACGCATTAGCTGACCGGCCGCTTGGATATGTCGACTCGCGTCGCACGCCGTATAAATCTATCGTGCCTCTACATGAAGTTATTCGCGATGCGCTCGCCGTAGGGAAGACCTCGAAGAAAATACCTGAAACGTACGCGAGCCTTATTAAAACCTTCGGCTCTGAGTTTGGTATACTGTTAGACGTGCCGGTTGCGGATATCGCAGTGAACCTTCCTCGTATAGCTGAAGCCGTGGGCCGCGTCCGGAGCGGGGATATAACGATAGTCCCCGGGTACGACGGCGAGTTTGGTCACGTATCCGTTTTTCCTAAATAAATTCGTATCAATGAATATTTTCCATATCCGTTTTAATGCGGTCGTTAAGCGTTTTATTTGGGCGGACCTTGTATGGCTCGCGGGGTGGGGATTATTGTCGCCGATTTTCGCGGTGTTCGTACTGCAGCAAATCCCGGGGGCGACAGTCGTCACTATCGGCACCGCGGCCGCTATTTACTGGATACTCAAATCTATCATCCAGATCCCTGTTGCTGTAGCTATTGACCGCACGGCCTCCGAGCGCGATGACTATCTCATGCTCGTCGTGAGCTTAATGCTCGCGGGGTTAACGTCCTTCAGTTATATCTTGGTGCATACAGTATGGCAGTTATACCTTGTGGAGGTTTTGCATGCCGTGAGCTTCGCTTTATATATTCCTTCGTGGAATGGAATATTCACCCGCCACTTAGATCCCAAGCACCGCGCGCTGGAGTTCGCGCTTGATAGTGGGGCGGTGGGGGTCGCGACGGGCGTCGCCGGCCTTTTAGGTAGTATCGTGATGCAGGCGTTCGGCTTCCAGATTATTTTTATAATCACAGCAGTGCTTTCTTTCACCGCCGCTATCATTATTTTTAACAGCCCGAGTATCGTCTTCCCGCGTCACCGTAAAAGCCATGGAGAATCGTCCGGTGCCGACCATACCCCACGTAACCTCGGAAAGTAAGGGGGCTCTGGTTCTTTGACGGCTGATTTTTAGGGAAGTACAGTTGATGGATGGATAACGGGCAGATTGCTAGGGTAATCAGGGAGGTTGGGGAATATATCCAAGTGGATGAGGGATTATCTTTCCGCGCCCGCGCGTACGATAGAGCTGCTGAGACCATAGAAAGCTTAGTTGAACCGCTTACTGATACGTATGCCAAGGGCGGTATGACGGCTCTTATGGGTATTAAGGGTATTGGCCGCGGCTTGGGCGATGCGCTCGAGGAAATTATTACGACGGGCAAGTCTTCTCTCCACGAGGAGCTTAAGCGCGCGCTCCCGATAGACCTGCCAGCACTTAACAGTGTGCAGGGCTTAGGGCCGCAGAAGATTCGCGTTTTATATAAGGAGTTAAAAATTAAAAACTTAGAGGATTTAGAAAGGGCGGCGACTGCGGGGCAGATCCGCGTCCTTACAGGATTCGGCGAAAAGAGCGAGGAGAAGATTTTACGCGGCGTAGAATTTTTAAAGCGCGGCGCGGGGCGTATGCTTTTAGGTGATGTATTACCATGGGGACGGAACTTGGAAAAAGAACTTTTAAAATTAAAGGGTGTGCGTAAAGCGACGCTGGCGGGGTCCGCTCGCCGCAGACGCGAAACCGTGGGGGACTTAGATATGCTTGTGGTGGCGGACGATGCGTCGCCAGTTATGGATTATTTTATTGCTATGCCGGACGTGGAGGAGATATTGGCGAATGGCCCAACGAAATCTGCCGTGCGTTTAAAAAACGGCTTGCAGGTGGATTTGCGCGTCGTCCCCGCGGAGTCGTACGGAGCGGCACTTAATTACTTTACCGGTTCGCGCGATCATAATATTGTCTTGCGCCAGATCGCGCAGGATAAAGGGTTGAAGCTTAACGAGTACGGATTGTTCCATGGCGACGTGGCTATCGCAGGCTTTACCGAAGAAGGGATTTATGCGGCGCTCGGTTTGGAATTCGTGCCGCCTGAATTACGCGAAAATGGGGGTGAGGTTGAGCTTGCGCGTGACTCTGCGTTACCCGTACTTATCGGTTATAGCGACCTCTGCGGCGACCTGCAGGTGCAGACCAGTTGGACGGACGGCGTGCATTCCATAGACGAAATGGCGGAAGCTGCAATGGCCGCGGGGCTGGACTATATGGTCGTGACCGACCACACGAAGCGGCTCGCGATGATGGGCGGTTTAGACGAAAAAAAGATTCGCTTGCAGATGAAAGAAATAGACGCCGTAAACGAACGTCTTATGTCTGCAGGGAAAAAGTTTAAAGTACTTAAGGGTAGTGAGTGCGATATATTGAAAGATGGTTCGCTTGATTTGCCGGACGACGTGCTCTGCGAGCTCGATGTGGTGGGTGTTTCGATTCATTCGTATTTCGATTTGCCGCGCGACGAGCAGACGACGCGCGTAATAAAAGCGATTACGAACCCGCATGCCGATATTTTCTTCCACCCTACGGCGCGCAAGATCAATGCGCGCCCCGCGTGCGATTTCGATATGGAGGCGGTGCTCGATGCGGCGGCAAAAGCGGGGACGGTGATGGAGGTGGATGCGTTTCCTGATCGGCTCGACCTATCCGCCGAATACATCCGTATGTGCGTGAAGCGGGGTATAAAGCTTGCGATAGATTCGGATGCTCATGACAGGGCGCACTTTTCTGTGCTAGAGTACGGTATTGCACAGGCCCGTAGGGGATGGGCGCAGAAGGAGGATATTGTAAACGCATGGCCCGTGGAGAAAATGCTCGGCATGCTTAAAAAGAGCGCATAGCGCTATACAACTATGGAAAAGAAGGATTACACCAAGGTGATATCCGCCGGCATCATCATATTCCGGCGCGTCGAAGGGGAACTTAAGTTCCTATTCCTCTACCGCAGTCGCGGTACGTGGGATTTTCCGCGCGGGCGCATGGAGGAGGGGGAGCGGAGCTGGCAGACGGCATTCCGCGAGGTTGGTGAAGAAACGGGCTTGCGGCGCAGTGAGCTCATAATGCATCCTAACTTCAAGGTATACGAGAAGTTCCCTTACATGAGCGAGGGTAAGCGGATATTCAAGGTGGTTATTTTCTATCTTGCGGAGACCACGCAGTCGCGCGTGAGGATATCGTCCGAGCATGAGGGGTATGGGTGGTTTTCGTACCCGGAGGCACGGAAGGCGTTGTCCCGCTACAAGGCGCGCGTGGAAATATTGCGTAAGGCGATGGAGGCGATAGAAGCCGCGGGGCAGGGGGGCGCAACGGTTGCTGAGCAGGTTCCGCCCGAACCCGTGGCAGATTCGCTCGAATAAAAATACCGCCTGCGTGGCGGTATTTTTTTAGCGAGCGCTGTC
The DNA here is from genome assembly GCA_023244855.1 of Candidatus Harrisonbacteria bacterium. GTDB lineage: Bacteria > Patescibacteriota > Minisyncoccia > UBA6257 > UBA11618 > CALRGO01. Next base: position 40,561 of record JAHFLO010000002.1, read on the forward strand.
GACTACTGCCTTGAAGGCTTCGGGGTTGTGCTCGGCGATGTCTGCGAGCACCTTACGGTCGAGTTCGATTTTTTTAAGTTTCAAGGCAGCAATGAGATTCTTGTAGGTAACTCCCAGCGCGCGGCCGGCGGCATTAATCTTTACCGTCCATAAGGAGCGCATAACGCGCTTCTTTTCTTTACGGCCGCGGAAGGCGTGCGTCCATGCGTGAAGCAAGGCTTCTTTAGCGGCACGCTCTTTGGACTTACGTCCCCAGCGGAACCCCTTGGTATAGGCGAGAACCTTTTCGCGTCGTTTGTGGGCATTTACGCCACGCTTTACTCTTGTCATGGTATTAGTTCTTGGTAGTTAAATTACGAAGCATCTGCTTAACATCTACGCCCTCTATGGCGTGCGCACCGCGCTTACGGTGGAGTTGGACACCGCGCTTTTTAGCGCGGCAGTGACCCTGCCCCATAGTGCGGTGCATGAGCTTGCCCGTTTTCGTAAGGCGTATGCGTTTAACGACAGATTTACGTGCCATATCGAAGTTTTATGATTATAGATGATTTTTCCCAAAAGGGCAATATATGCTGCTTGTGGGATTATTTCGTGGGGACAATCTGTGTCTGGATGCCGCGCCCCATGAACTTGGGCGGGGCGATTACGCGGTGCGGGGAGAGCATAGTGAGGAATTTCTTAAGCTGTTCGTGCGCGTATTCCTGGTTACCCTTTTCGCGGCCACGGAGCGTGAGCACGATGTTGATAGAGTGACCCGCTGCCATGAACTTATTGAGGAGCTTCGCCTTAACCTGCAGGTCGTTCGTTGCCGTGCGCCCCGAAAGCTGAATACGCTTAATATCGAGGTTCTTTTGGGCGATGCGCTGCTTCTTCCGCTTCTTCTCCTCTTGGTAGCGGAACTTGTCGTAGCTCATGATGCGCGCCACAGGCGGCTTGGCGAGCGGGGATATCTCAATAACGTCGATGTTCGTTGCGTCGGCGATCTTAATCGCGTCGTCTAAGGACATTACGCCGAGGCTTGTGCCGTCTTCCCCAATAACCAAAAGCTCTTTGGCGGTTATCTCCCGATTGATTTTTACGTTAGTAGTAATACGCCTATAGTACTAGGATTTTGTGTTCTGGTCAATGAATCCTCAGGGTTTTAGAGCTTTTGGAGTTCTTTAAGGTCGTGGTCGGGTGCATAGAGCAGTATGAGGCCGATTACGAAGCCAATACCCGCGGCAAGGAGGGTGTGGTCTATGCCGATCATAGTTTCTAAGATATCGAGTCCGTGCCATACGCCGCGCCACACGAGCACGAGCCCGATCACGACATTGATATTCCGTATAAAGTACGAGGGTTGCGATGTGTTTTCGGTCATAAGAATAAGTATATCATTTTGATAAAAAAGCTTGTTTAGCTCGGTAATATCGTCCATACTTGCCGCATGGAGCAGACGTCGATAACTAATCGCAAGGCGCGTTTTAATTACGAAATACTCGATTCTCGCGAGGCGGGTATCGAGCTTTTTGGCTACGAAGCTAAGTCCCTGAAGGCGAGTCATGCGGATATTACGGGCGCGCACGTTACGATCCGTGGCGGTGAAGCGTGGCTCTTAAACATGAATGTGCGGCCGTATCAGGAAAACAACGTGCCAAAAGATTACGATCCGCTTCGTCCGCGTCGCTTACTCCTAAAGAAAGAAGAAATCGCAGAACTCGAAGCGCAGGTACGCACGGCTAACTTGACAATCGTGCCAATTCGGGTTTATAGTAAGGGGCGTCTCGTGAAGATCGAAATAGGTCTCGGAAGAGGCAAGAAGAAAGCCGATAAGCGCGAGGCGATCAAAAAACGGGAGTGGTCTAGGCTTCGACGGAACATTGAAACGAAATAAGCAAGCCGAGTTAGCACGCACACTCGTAAAACGGCGCGCACAAGATTAATTGCCAACGCATTTAGTCGCCAGCCTGAGCTCGCATACGCGTAGCTTAGGGATCTCTTCCTAACTCCTGCTAGGGAATCAAGAGGTCTTATACCGCAGGATAGCGATTACGGACTGGTGACGTAAGAGCAAAACTAAGCCAGTAAGGCGTGCGTGGTTTCTGGTATGTCTAAGCCACGCCGCATGAACCGACATACCTACGCTTGTAGAAAGTTTCGGACTGATATGCTTCGGATCGGGGTTCGATTCCCCGCACTTCCACAAAAACAAAACATCCTCGCAAGAGGATGTTTTGTTTAGTCATAAAAAATGCGCCCGACCGGAAGAGGTGGTTGGGCGCGTGTTGCGGAGCGTTATAGGGGGCGGATGCCTATCCCCACAGTTTTTCCCATAGGTTGGGCATCGTTCCGTTGGTCGGTTTTTCGCCGTCAACGAAGAAGTCTGGTCCCGCTCCGTCGAGATGCGTGCTGAGCAGATCGCATTGGTTCTTGCAGATTCTTCTTTTGTTTGCGCGCCGCCATGGCCCGATAACTCCGACTTTCTTGAGCGTTCCGGGTTGAGCTTCGTTCAAAAGGGTTAGCGTGTAGAGAAGCATAGCAACGCAATCATCTTTGGCGAGTGCGTAAGTATCCTCCTGTCGCGTCGTCGTGCGAGGGCTAATGAAGATCAGTGTGTCGAACGTGAGTTCGCTTTTTGTTAGGCGCTCGATGTCCTCACGTCGCGGAAAATACCACGTGAAGTATCCTCCTTCCGCATCCGGCGGATTGTCCGAGTTTAGCCAGCGAAGGCTGAGTTCATTATTCAAGAAATCTTCGGCTTCTGTTGCGCCATCCCTCATGTCGGTGATGTTGCCGATAAGAAGCACTCTTTGGCCTTGATGGTTCATGCGAGGTTCCTTTGCGTGTGGGGTAGGTGTAGGAGGTAACCCTCCGTATTCAGGTGGAAACGAACGCCGTTATTATACGGAACATTTCAATTTTAGTAAAGGGCTTTCGCCGTTGAAAAGTATGGGGTTTTAGTCGTATCATTCGATGTATTCCAATGCTTAACGCAAAAGAAAAATTAAACCTGCCGGCCGTCGAAGAAAAAGTCCTCGTGTTTTGGAAACAGAAGGATATTTTCAAGAAAAGCCTGAAGGCGCGCGAGGGTGGCGCCGAATTTGTTTTTTATGAAGGGCCGCCGACGGCCAATGCCCGCCCCGGCACACACCATATGATCGGCCGTGCGTTTAAGGATGTTATCCCGCGGTACAAGGCTATGTGTGGGTACCACGTGCCGCGCCGTGCGGGCTGGGATACGCACGGACTTCCGGTAGAGATCGAGGTGGAAAAAGAGCTCGGCATAAAATCCAAGCCAGAGATCGAAACGTACGGCATCGCGGCATTCAACGCTAAGGCAAAGGCGAGTGTATGGAAGTATAAAGAAGAATGGGAGCGCCTTACGGAGCGTGTGGGCTTTTGGCTTGATATGGAAAAGCCCTACATAACGTACGACAACGCGTACGTGGAAAAGCTATGGGGTGTATTAAAGAAAGTTAACGAACGGGGATTGTTATATAAGGGCCATAAGGTGGTGCCGTGGTGCACGCGGTGCGGCACCGCGCTTTCTTCGCATGAGTTAGCGCAGGGGTATAAGGAAGTTACGGATACGTCGGCGTATGTGAGCTTTGAGCTTATGGACGGCACGCATAAGGGCAGTCATGTGGTTGCGTGGACTACAACTCCATGGACCCTTTTAGGGAATGTCGCTTTGGCGGTTAATTCTACACATACGTTTGTTACGGTGCCGGATGCCGGTAAGGTTTTTATAGTAGAAAAAAACGCAGCATTGCGTATGAAGTTGCCTATCGATAAGGAATTTCCGGCGAGCGAGCTTTTGGGCGCAACGTATGCGTCGCTCTTCGAGGTACCGGTTCTCAAGTCCGAAAAGTCGCACAAGGTTTACGCGGCGGATTTCGTGACGAACGAAAGCGGTACGGGCATTGTCCACACGGCCGTCATGTACGGCGAGGACGACTACGCTTTGGGTGCGGCGCTCGGCCTGCCTATGGCGCATACGGTAGACGAAGCGGGTAATTTTACGGTTGCCGTACCCGCGGACTTTAAGGGTCTGCGCGCTAAGAACGCGACGACGGAGGAAAAGATAATTGCGCATATCAAGGACGCCGGCCGATTGCTGATGACCGAGCCGTATAAGCACGACTACCCGTTCTGCTGGCGGTGCGGCACGGCAGTGCTCTACTACGCAACGGACGCGTGGTTCATCGCCATGTCGAAATTACGCAATGAATTGCACGCGGCTAATGCCACGGTCAATTGGACGCCATCACACATTAAAGACGGCCGCTTTGGCGAGTGGGTGGATAACGTAAAGGACTGGGCGCTATCGCGCGCGCGGTACTGGGGGACGCCGTTACCGGTATGGGAATGCACTCCGTGCGGCACGTATAAAGTAATCGGCTCGCTTGCGGATCTGCCCGAGCAGCCGAAGGATGCAGCGGGTACTATAGACGTGCACCGCCCGTTTATCGACGTAATAACAATCCCATGCGAAAAATGCGGTGGGAAAATGGCGCGCGTGAAGGATGTGCTTGATGTATGGTTCGATTCCGGCGCGATGCCGTTTGCTTCTGAAGAATTCCCCAAGCGCTATCCGGCGGATTATATTTGCGAAGCTATAGATCAGACGCGCGGATGGTTTTATACCCTGATGGCCGTCGGCGTGCTTATGGAACAGGGAAGTCCGTATAAGAACGTCACGTGCTACTCGCACCTTTTGGATAAACTCGGCAAGAAAATGTCTAAGTCCAAAGGGAATGGTGTGGACCCATGGGAGCTTTTGAATGCGCATGGGGCGGATGCCGTGCGGTGGCACTTCTATTCGAGCGCTATCGTGAAGGAGGCGCAGAAGTTCGACGAACGTGACTTCGGTAAAGGCTCCCGCGCGTTTATTTCGCTTATTTATAATTCGTTCGTCTTCCTAGAGACGTACGGCAAGGATGCGCCTACTTTCTCTTTTTTGGATAATCCGGCAAACGTTCTCGATAGGTGGATCATAAGCCGCTTGCATGAAACGGCAGGGGATGTTGCCGCTCGCCTTGATGCGTACGAAGTGGCGGAAGCGACGCAGGTACTTGAATCGTTTGCGGATGACTTATCTCGTTGGTACTTGCGCCGGTCGCGCAAGCGTGCGGAGGCATTGCCGGTATTACGCTACGTGCTTTTGGAAACGAGTAAGCTTGTCGCTCCCTTTATGCCATTCTTCGCCGAGGCGTTATATCAGTCGCTTAAGGGCGAAAAAGAATCCGTGCATATGGAGGACTGGTTCGCACCGCAGGGGGCTGTTATTGGCAATGAATTAAACGAGGGTATGGCCGAGGTGCGGCGCGTGGCGAGCTTGGCGCTTGCGAGCCGCGCCGAAGAAAAGCTAAAGGTGCGCCAGCCTTTGGCATCGCTTACGGTTAAATCATTAGTGTTGCAGGGTAAGTCTGAATTATGCACAATCCTTGCGGATGAAGTGAACGTGAAAGAAATCTGTTTTGATGAAAAGCTGGAAAAAGAAATCGCGCTCGATATAGTAATCACGCCCGAGCTCGAACGCGAAGGAATCTACCGCGACTTGGTGCGTATGGCGCAGGGCCTGCGGCAAGCTGCCGGCTGCAGTCCGCATGATGCGGTGACGCTATACGTCGAGGTGGGGGATAAAGCGCGCACTACGCTCGAAGCCATGCGCGTAGAATTCCTAAAAGACGTGAATGCAAAAGATATTGTATTCGCCCGCACGGAAAAGTTCTCAGCCGAATCAAACGAAGAGATTGCTGGCGCATCCGCATGGATGGGGTTGGTTATTTGATTCTCCCAATTCCAGATTAATATTCCAGATCGATTTACTATGAATATGCCGGTCGGCGTATTCATAGTAAATGAGGTAATTAGAGTTAGTGGCTTGGGAGATGTAGTCTGCGGCCTAAAGAAGGCCGATTTTCTTTTTGATTTCTACGAGCTTGGCGTTTGCCACGAGGTTTGCGGCTTTAGCGCCGCGGGTAGCGACTTTCCATAACGCTTCGGGCTTAGCGAGTAGCTTCGCTTTCTTTTTGCGGAACGGAGTGAATTTCTTTATGGCGACTTTCGCAATGGCTTTTTTAAATACGGAATATTTTGCGTCTTTATATTCGGCTACGAGGTCGTCTACGGAACGGTCCGTGACGTTAGCGAATATTGTAAGGAGGTTCGCGATACCCGCTTTATTTTCCGGGTCGTACGTAATGCCGCTACCGCTATCCGTCACTGCCGCCATTAACTTTGCCGTAACGTCTTCGGGTGTGTCGTCGAGGAAGAGGCATCCCGCGGGCTCGGACTTAGACATTTTGCGCAGGGGGTCCGTAAGGCTCATTACGCGCGGCGTAGGCGTAAGGAGCGGCTGGGGTTCCACGAGCGTTTCGCCGAAGCGATTGTTAAATTTGCGCACGAGCGTGCGCGTGAGCTCTAAGTGTTGTAACTGGTCGTCGCCTACGGGTACGGCAACCGCATCGTAGAGTACGATATCTGCCGCCATGAGTACGGGGTAGGTGAAGAGCGCGACGTTCGATTCTTCTTGCCGCGCAGATTTATCTTTAAACTGCGTCATACGTGAAAGCTCGCCGAAGGGGGTAATAGTCGATAATATCCACGCGAGCTCAGAGTGCGCCGGCACGTGCGACTGCACAAAGAGCGTCGAGCGCTTAGGGTCTATGCCCGCGGCGATGAAGCTCGCGAGAGTATCCAAAACTTGTGCGTGCTTTTGCGAAGCGTCGTACGGCTCGGTAATGGAGTGGAGGTCGACAGCCATGAAAAAGCACCGGTGCGCGCCGGCATCTTGCAAGGTGACGTGATTTTTAAGAGCGCCTAAGTAGTTGCCGATATGGAGTCGGCCGGAGGGTTGGATGCCCGAGACGAGGTTTTGTTGCATGGGGTTATGCTAGCGCGTTTTACCTTCAAAATAAAATACGGCCCGTAGGCCGTATTTTAGTTTTAACTAGACTTCGATAACTACTGGTAGGATCATCGGCCGGCGCTTAGTGCGCTGGTAGAGGAAGGCGCCGATCTGGTCGCGGATTAACGACTTCGCGAATTCGGGGTCGAGCGTCTGCGTTTCGGGCATCTTCTCGATAATGTTTTTCACTTTGCGGCGCACTTCTTCCACGAGCTCTTGGTTGTCTTTCAAGTAGATGAAGCCGCGGGAGATGATGTCGGGTTTCTTTAAAAGCTTGCCGGTCTTCCTGTCCAAAGTGACGATCATGACCATCATGCCTTCGTCGGAGAGGATTAAGCGGTCGCGCAAAACGATTTCGCCCACGTCGCCCACACCCAAGCCGTCTACCATTACCATGAACGATTCTACTTGTTCCTTGGTGATCTTCGCGGTTTCTTTTGTGAATTCCGCCACCATGCCGTTGTCCATCATAAGCGTGTTCTCTTTCGGGATGCCGGCTTCGATGGCATTTTCGCGGTTCGCTGCGCGCTTGAAGTACTTACCGTGCACAGGGATGAAGAACGTCGGGCGCATCGCGCGCATCATGAGCTTCATGTCCTCGCGCGGGCCGTGACCGGAGGCGTGGATGTCTATGTGGCTCGACTGGAAGACGGTCGCGCCTTGGCGCGAGAGGTTGTCTTTCAAAATTTCAACCGCACCTTCGTTGCCAGGGACGATGGAGGACGAAAGCACGAAGCTATCTCCCTCTTTCGCCGTAATAAAGCGGTGCTGGCCGTTAGCAATTTTCATAAGCTGGGCGTTCGCTTCGCCCTGCGCGCCGGTGCAGACAATGAGTACCTTTTCGTCCTTGTACTTATGCAGGTCCTCGATGGGGAGTACGGCGTCCTTTTCGAATTTCAGGTAGCCTAAGTTTTGCGCGATCTGCAGGTTGGCCTTCATGCTGAAGCCGGCGACAAATACCTTGCGGTTTATCCTGCCGGCGATCTTCACGATTTCGCCCAAGCGGGTGATCATCGAGGCGAACGTGGCGACGATGATGCGGCCCTTCGCCTTAGCGAACAGGTCTTCGAGGTTTTTCACGACGACGCGTTCGGCGACGGACTGGCCGTCCCTGTCCGCGTTCGTGCTTTCCATAATAAGGGTGTGTATACCCATGTCGCCGATTTTCTTAAAGGATTCGATGTCTGTCGGCTTACCGTCGTCATCGTAGTCGAGGCGGAAGTCCGTAACGTGCACGATGTTGCCGATGGCGGTTTTAAGTACCACACCCATGGTGTCGGGGATGGTGTGGTCAAGGTCAAAGAATTCGGCGGTAATGTCGGCCGAAAGCTTTGCCGTGTCGCCGTGCTTAATCGTAACGATGTTGAGCTTCGGCTGGTTAGGGAAGTCGTCTTGGCGCTTTAAGATAATCTCGCGGGCGATTGCGGAGGTATAGATTGTGGGGTTACCGAGCTTAGCCATCACGTAGGGGATGGCGCCGATGTGGTCGTAGTGACCGTGCGTGATTATAAGCGCGCGGATTTTATCTTTCTTCTCTTCGAGATATTTGACGTTCGGGATGATGTAGTCGATCCCTGGCGTTGAGTCTTCGGGGAACTGCAGTCCCATGTCGATAACGACAATCGAATCCTCGTTTTCTATGAACATGCAGTTGCGGCCGATTTCTTCTAAGCCGCCTAACGGTACGTATTTTATAACTGGTTCTGCCATATTTTTTTCGTTTATTTTATTATTTCTTAATTTCTATGTGTCGAGAGAGGGACTCGAACCCTCATGACCTTGCGGTCGCTGGCTCCTGAAGCCAGTGCGTCTGCCATTCCGCCACCTCGACGTTGATTTCTTATATAGTATGCGATTTGGCTACAGGAGGACACTTAGTCCTACTATAATAGCATTAATACACTCCGTAATGCAAATCTATGATAATGGGATTATTCTTTAAATTGTCTTTTTGTCCGTACGTACCATGCGCCCGCATCCTTTAGTCGGTCACTCGGAGCGATAAGGCCTTCGGTATTGAATCCATGTAGGTTTGCGGGAATTGCATATAGGTAGTTGGGGTTTATAAGGAATGCCGCCGGCGCGTCGTCATGGATAAGTCGTTGTAGTTTTTTAAGCTCCGCTATATCGGGTTTTTCCGCTTTTTGGATGTCCGTAAGGATTACGTCGGCTTCTTTGTTTTCGTACATAGAAAGGTTAAGTCCTGGGTGGAATTTTTGGGACGAGTGCCAGAAGGCGAATACGTCGGGATTTTCCTTAAGGACGTTTCCGAATACCGCCATTTCGTAATTCCGCGTCTTGATCGGGCCTTTCTGCATATCTTCGCTGGTCATGGGGGAAATTGTTACGCGCACGCCGATCGCGGCCCATTCGGCTTTCACTATTTCCATTGTCTGTATAAGGAGCGGCAGGTCGGGGACAAGTACGGTGAATTCGAGTCTCGTCCGGTCTCGGCCGACGGTTTTATAGCGCACCCCGTCTTCGGGGTTCACGAGCCAGCCCGCGGCATCGAGTAATTGCCGTGCGGATTCTACGGGATTTTCCGCTGTTTGGAATGCTGTTGCGTCGTATCCTTCTGTTTGTGCGGGGATCGGCCCCATTGCCGTGCTCGCTTCGCCATGGAATACGTCGTCCGTTATTTTTTTCCGGTCAATAACGAGCGCAAGCGCTTGGCGCACGCCCTTATCCTTCAGTGCTGGATGAGTGGCGCGGTTGAAGAATATGGCGTAGTAGCGAGGGAGGGAAATGGACGCGAGATGGTGTTCTACAGCAAGAGATCTGGCTTCGTCTGGTCCGATTCCTCCCAGTCCGTCGATTTCTTTTGCATTGAAGCCAGCAAGCGCGCTTTCTTCGTTCTGATAAAAACGTAATGAAAAATTCCTTATGAACGGATGTGGTCCCGCGTAGTTGGGATTCGGAACAAGATTCAGTTCCGTTATATATCCGTTCTTTTCCGTTTCGAGTCCGGCAAATTTCCATGGCCCCGCACCGACGGGCTCCAGGTTGTACGCGGAGAGCCGTAGGTTTGAAGACGGTATGGCGCCAAATATGTGGCGCGGGGCAATCTTTAATGCTCGTACTGTGCTCTCAAAAAATGCGGACGGTTCCCGTAGGGTGAAGCGCAGTTCGTCGTCGTTTGTCTTTTCCACTAACACTCCTTGCCATGCGCCTGCCGTAAGCGAGCGCACGAGGATGTCTTGTGCCGTTTCTATGGTAAATACCACGTCGTCAGCAGTAAGGGGTGTGCCGTCGTCCCAGGCAAGATTTTTTTTGATTTTTACGGAAACGGTTTTTCGGTCGGGCCCTGCTTCATATGTTTGGATGAGATTCCCGAGCCGTGGGTAGAGAAGTTCTATCGCGCTCGCGTCCGCATCGTTGCCGCTTGAGAGTAGGGGATTTATGAATGCCGGTTGGCCGACGATACCCTCCGTAAAGGATCCTCCCTCTGCCGGCACTTCCACGGTCGCGGCGTAATACGCGTTCACGAGAACAAAAAAACCGGCAACGAGAGACGTTATAAGGGCTATGCGGAAAAAAAACCGTTCCTTTTGCGTAAGTGCGGAAAGGGACTTAGAGAGCAGGTATAACAAGGTTTAATACTGCGAGGCAGACAAAAAGTACTCCGCAAAAAATCGTTGCCCCGAACATGAATTTTTCGAGGCCCCTGCGGGTATGGTAGCTGCCGCTACCTGAGGCGCCCCCGCCGAATGCTCCGGGGGTGTCCGAAGACTGCTCTTGGAGCGCGATAAGGATTATGAGTAGTATCGAAACGGCAACTGTCGCGATTATAAGGATATTCATAATTTTAGAGTTCTCCCGATCCGTATATAACAGCCGAAGAGTAGTCGATGAGGGTTATAACGAGCCCTACGAGGTGGGCGCCGATAACGAGCGCCCATAATCCGTTAATGGTAAGCGAATTCGAATAAATGTCAAGAAAGTACAGGATTCCCGCGCTGATGACTATATTGAAGGCGCCGAGGGTGAGCCCTATAAGGGGACTGAAAAAAAGCCTGAGGAGGGGGCGGACGATGAGGTTTAGGAGTGCGAGATACGTCGCTAAAGGCACGATATGCTCAACGTCGCTTAGAACGAGGAAATCCTTGTCAAAATAGCCAGCAAGAAGCAGGGCAGAAATATTAGCGGTAACCGAGAGGAGTACTTTGAATAGGAATTCCATGTATCGTTATAATCTACCGATAAGGCTTGATCCGGTCATTTCTTGGGGTTTCGGTAGCCCCATAAGCGCAAGGACGGTGGGGGCGATGTCCGTTAGGAGGCCTACTGTCCCTTCATATGACGGTACGATGGCGCTCACTGGCTTTTCAAGTTCGGCGGCTACGAGGAGTACGGGGACGGGGTTTGCATTATGGTCGGTTTCCGGTGCCCCGCTTACGGGGTGGCGCATTCTCTCGGCGTTTCCGTGGTCGCTCGTGACTATCAGTGCGCCGCCGCGTGCGAGGACGGCCTTCGTTATATTTCCCAGTTCGCGATCGGCGGCACGTACCGCTTTTTTTACCGCTTCGAAGTTACCCGTGTGCGCCATAACATCCGGCGCCGCGAAATTCATCACGACAAAATCCGCACCCTCTTCAATCGCGGCTATTCCGCGATCTGCGATTTCCTTCGTCATCATTTCGGGTCGCTCGTCCTTGCGTGCTACGTTTTCCGCCGGTACGAGAATGCGGTATTCGTTTTTAGGGGGGGTATCCGTGCGGCCGTTCATGAAGCGCGTTACGTGCGGATACCTGCACGTTTCAGCAATACGGAATTGAATTTTCCCGTTTTCAGCGAGCACGTCTCCTAGGGTTTTTTGAGGCCGGTCATCCGTGAAGGCCGCAGGCACGGTCGCGCCGAGTCCATAATCGGCAACGGTTGCTACGGATACCTTCTTTGGTACGTCCGGCCCTTCTGTCATAAGGCGGACGAGTGCTTGCAGTGCATTGCCATCGCAGTCGAAGAATATGACCGCGTCGTTTTCTTCTACGCCGCGCGGATCCGGCCCTATCGTTGCCGGTTCCGTAAAAATATCATCCATACCGTGCAGGTAGAAATCATGCAGATATGTTTCCGGGTCGTTGGTTTTGAGACCGATTCCAAGAATCGCGTTTTTCGCCGCCGTGTTTTTTTCTTGGTTCCTATCCGTCGCATAATAGCGCCCTATGAGTGACCCCAGCCGCACCGTATCGCTCCACGGGACTGCTTTCATTGCCGTGAGCGCGCTTTGCGGGCCGGCGTTCGCGTCGCCTAAAAGCATATGGACGCGCACGCGCGGAATACTCATGCGCTCCGTAAGTGTAATCAGTGCACGAAGGCGCTCGGCTGATCCATCCGCTGTCTTTCCCGAAACCGATCCCACGAAATGCGCCGTCCCTTTTGCTTTCGCAGTGCCCGTAAGCGCCGTGCGGAGTACGGCGTTATCCAAAAACGACCCGTCGCGTATCGAAAGGGCAACTTTCACGGATGTCTGGTATATCGTGCGTCCCGCGCCGATCGTAAGGTGGCCGGATTCTCCCGTGCCCGCGGTTTCCCATGGCAGGCCTACCGCGATACCGTGCGATAAAAGAGCTCCGCTTGGATAGCGGCGGGCGAGACCCTCAAAATTCGCGGGTGAGGCGGCATGGATTGCGTTCGTAATATCGTTTTGACCGATACCCCAGCCGTCTAAAATAAGAAGCACTACAGTCCGTTTCATAGTTTGCGGAGGTTTATTCTTATATAGTATAGTCTTCGTGTGCATATAAACATACTTTTTTTCACTATTATTCATGATATCCAACCTATTTGGGCAGGCCGTGTTGGTATTCCTCGGTATTGTTGCGGGGTACTTCGTGCGGCAATCGATCGCTTCGCGAAGGGCGAATTCTCTCGAGCAGCGGCTTAAAGCGCAGACTGAGGCGGCGCGCGCGGAAGCGCAAGATATTGTCTTTACGGCAAAGGCGGCAGCCGTATCGGCATTAGAAAAAGCACAGGACGAAGAGCGCGAGCGCAAAGCGCAATTGAACCGCTTCGAGGAGCGTCTCTTAAAGATGCAGGAAAATCTCGAGCGCGAGCTTTCGGCTGTGGCAGTGCGCGAAGGCGAGGTGCGCAAGGGAACAGAGCGCGTACAAGAGTTGAGTGCCGAGGCTGAAAAAATCCGTGCGCGGCTTTCCGAGACCATGGAAAAGATCGCGGGTATGACTTCGCATGAAGCGCGCGAAAAGTTGTTTGCGCAGGTAGCGGAGAGCGCGAAAACGGATTTGGCGTTTTCAATACAGAAGCTTGAGCGCGAGCGCCGCGACGAGCTCGAGAAACGGGGTGTGGAAATTATCACAACGTCTTTGCAGCGGTACGCGCGGGCGCACGTTACGGAGCTTTCTACTTCCACATTTATTCTCCCTTCCGAGGATTTGAAAGGTAAGATCATCGGCCGCGAGGGCAGGAACATCCGCACGCTCGAGCGCCTTACGGGTGTCGAAGTCGTAATAGACGAGCATCCCGAAGCTATTACCATATCGTCCTTCGACCCTATGCGCCGCGAGCTCGCGCGTATGACGCTCGAGAAGCTTATTAAGGATGGGCGCATACAGCCGGCAAAAATAGAAGAAAAGGTTGAGGAATCGAAAGCCGAGCTCGCGAAGCGCGTGCAGGAGTACGGCGACGCGGCGGCATACGAATTAGGCATTGTCGATTTCCCGAAGGAAGTTTTGCAGGTACTTGGCAGGCTCCACTTCCGCACGAGCTATGGGCAGAATGTTTTAAATCACTCTATAGAAATGGCGCATATTGCCGGCATGCTCGCTACTGAACTCGGTCTGCGTGTCGATATCGCGAAGAAGGGCGCCTTAGTACACGACATCGGCAAGGCGATAGACCACGAAGTGCAGGGAACGCACGTAGACATCGGCCGCAAGATTTTAAAGAAGTATGGTGTTGACGAAGACGTCATTCGCGCCATGGAAGCGCATCACGACGAATATCCGCACGCCATCCCCGAGGCGTTTATTGTAACGACTGCGGACGCAATTTCCGGCGCACGCCCAGGAGCGCGGCGCGATTCTTTGGAACATTACTTTAAGCGTTTAGCGGACTTGGAAAAAATCGGCATGGCGTTCCCTGGGGTACAGACGGTGTACGCCTTGTCCGCAGGCCGCGAGATACGCGTATTCGTGACACCCGAGAAGATTGATGACTTCGCGGCGCTGCAGCTAGCAAAAGACATCGCGCACCGCATACAGGCGGAGTTGCGGTATCCGGGGGAAATAAAGGTGAATGTAATCCGCGAAGTGCGAGCGGTGGAGTACGCCAGATAGTTTTCACGGGAGATAGCGGCCGTAGTCATTTTCGGGAAACATGCTCGCTGCTCTCCTGCGGAGCAGCGGCATTCGCTCTCGGCCCGATAAATTCACTGCGGTGAATTACCCAGAGCTATCGGGCCTCCGAGATGTTCCCGCAAAGGCAGTCCGGTCTCCGTCTTGCTTGAAGTGCGTAGCTTTTATATTCCAGGTCCGCATTTCGTGTATTAAAAGAAAGAAAAAAAAGTAAAAAAAGAAGCCGACGGATTTGTCGGCTTCGGGGTCCCTTTCTGCGTTCGGTTGGTGTGGGGGAACCGGGTTATTTGGGAGTTGTTTCTGGTTGGGGAGCGGACGGTTTTTTCGCCGCGGATTTTTTGATGCAGAGTGCCGCGCATCCCCAAAGAGGGAGCGTGCATGAGAGGAGGCAGCTTACACCCATCAAAATTAGGAATAGAACTACTCCCTCGTTGTTCCGTGCGGGTAAGAGCGCAAGGAAGATGAAACCCGTGAGCGCTGTGAGTACGACGCCCGTAACGATTATGACGAGGGTTGTGCGCGTTTCGATTTCTGGGGGATTTTCCAAATTCAACTGATAGCGCAGCCAGGCGAAACGGACTGCGGGCGGCTTGTCAGCCATGTTCGGTCTCCGGTTATGTGTGGTGAAGGGGATAAAAGTTGTCGCGGGAGCGTAAGAACGCTCTCGTCGTTTTCACGATGCCGACCGTGATCGCGAGGATTAGGGGCGGCCAGAGGGAAAACTTCCATTCAAGTGATGTCTCTGGGTACAGGGAATAGGCGGCGTTTCGCGCAGCTTCTTTCCATGCGTACGGACCGATGATTGCGATGCCTTGCGAGACGACCATGCCGAGCATGCCCGTCATTAGGGTGATCCACGGGATTTCTCTCTCCCAAAACAAAGTCCAAAACTTTTTCATAAAGAACCTCCGATTGCGTAATGTCGAAGTGCGTAAATGCGAACTACGGAGATACTATGCCATTTTTAGCTACTTAGAGTCAATATTCTGCGGAAAAGCTATATCCTGCTTGCTTTTTATTTCGATATGGCTACCATTAATAGGTAATCGTTCGGAAAGGTCGCGGTTTTGGAATAGTTAATGTAAATTAAACTCATATGAAAAAGACAGAATTAGCAGAAGCCTTGATGGCCGCGTGCGGCCTCGAGAGCAAGAAGAAGGGCGTTGAAGTAGTCGACGCGATGTTCGATATCATCACGAAGGCGATGGTGGCGGGAGACGACGTGAAGATCCCCGGGTTCGGTAACTTCAAGGTTGCCAAGCGCGCAGCGCGCATGGGCGTTAACCCGAAGACGGGCGAGAAGATTCAGATCAAGGCTTCGATCAAGCCGAAGTTCCGCGCAGGTAAGGTCCTGAAGGAAGCAGTTATGTAGCAATAAAAAAACGGCCCCCATGGGCCGTTTTTTTATTGCTATATTTACTTACGTATTAACCGGCTCATCGCGATGAAGTCGTCGTAGGCGGCGTTTACGAGGGCATTTGACTGGCGGACCATTTCGTCAATCGTTTCTTCATCTTCCGCCTCCTTCGTATCTGATAGTAAGGTGGATTTCGCACGGGCATTCAAGTCAGCAGCCTTTTTAAGTTCGTCTTGCGCCTTTTTTATAAGGTTCATAAACGGGGCGCTTCTCATACCGGGGAGTAATGAGCGTATTTTTTTTGTGTCTTTTACTATTGAGGAGAGACGGCCGTTACCGGCTTGTACCGAATCTTCGTTTTCGAATACGCTGATGAATCGTACTGCGCGCGCCATCGTGTCTGTATATGTTCCATCCCGCCACTCTTTAAATTTTTGGGCGATAGATATGACAGCGCTGATACCCGACTCCTGCGTCGTGTCGGTTCGTACCGCTTTGGTATGGAGTTTAAGATTTGCGAGGTCTGTTATAAGGCTGTCACGTAGGGCAGATTCTTCGTCCGTAAGTCCACTTTGAGCGGCAAGTTGCGCGCTCACGCTCCGTATCTCTTCTTCTGAAATACTGATCACATTATTCAATGCGCTTTGAAGCGGCGTGGCGTCTGTGGGGCGCTTGCCTATTTTTATGGCATTTAAAAGATCGAGACTCTCCGTAAGGCGGCTTAAGTCAGATTGCAGGGTGTCAGTTGACGCCGTGCTTGCAGTTTGCGCCTGCGCGAAAAAAAACGGCGCAAAAGCGAGCGCAAGAATAATAGATATCTTTTTAATTGTCTTTATAGAGTACGGCAAGGCTTTGTCTTACTTGGTTTGCGCTACCCCAGTTCGTTGAGGGGTCGGCGATATCCGTTAAGGCGAGGCTTATAACGGGGGATACGCCCGAAAAATACGCGGCGTTCGCTATTGAGTTCGTGGCATTAACGGCCAGTTGTTCCGCTTGTATAGCGTTCGTGTCGAGGCTTGCCACTACGGCGCCTTCCGTACTTTCCGGCGCGCGATGCACGGAAACGAATATAAGGAGCGCGAGCGCTCCGGTAGTGAAGGACATTCTAAATACGGGCATAAGGGACTCGAGTGAAAAACGTCGTGGTGCCGGCGTGATCGCCGCCATCAAGTTTGCGCGCGAGCGTGCCAAAAACGCCGCGTTAGGGCGGATGCTTTTAAGCGACTTAAGATGTTCTTGTAAATTGTTCATGGGGAACTTCGAGTTTCTTTTTCAATTTCGCAATGGCGCGGTGTTGGATGAGGCGTACGGCTCCCGCGGTTTTTCCAACCGCAAGCGCAGTCTCTTCGGGCGAGAGGTCTTCCACGTAGCGCATTAGGAGTACTGTCTGTTCCGTATCGTTCAAGCTGCGGATGCCACGCATTACGGCATCCATCGCGAGCCCGCGGTCGAGCGCTTCTAAAAGGGCGGTGTGTCCGGTGCTCGCGAGTTCTATGGGGAGTGTATTATTCTCCGTCATTTCGTCGAGCGAGGAAGTGCCTTTGCGCGTACGGTACCAATCGATGACGCGGTTGCCCGCAATGCGGTATAGCCAGCTCGTAAGGGGGATGCCGCCGCGCAGCTCGTAACTGCCGATGGTGCGCCATCCGGCAAGGAATACTTCGTGCAGTAAGTCCTCGGAATCGCCTTTTTGACCCGTTTTCAAGAAGATAAAGCGATAAATCCTTTCCGCATAACGGTCATACAATGCCCCAAAGGCGGTAGAATCGCCGTTTTGAGCGCTTTCTATGAGGATTTTCTCTTCTTCTGTCATATATAACGAATGAATGGGGGATTAGTTTCCATGCCGGAGACTATGGCTCAATACTACCATATGGGGTATAGTAGTAGACGTACGCAGCTCTTTTGGATGACTCGTCGTTGTTCACCGGGGCTCGCCGAAGGCGGTTGGATTGCAGCCCGCTATCCAACCGTTTTTTAATACTCCGCAAATCCCCGTATCCGGTCAGCTTCACGTTCTACGAGCTCTCCCTCGTATTCGCCGTTATGGGCGTGGTTGCTGCCGTACGAGGGTTTTCCTTGGTCTATGTGGAGATTTACCACAAGCGCCGTTCCTTCTTTTTTGACGTAGGCGTGGTAGCGGGGATAATCGTGGCCAGAAACGCGGCGCATACAGCTTGCTTCTGCGCCTACCTCGCGGTCGAAGGCATAGCCACATTGCCGCATGAAGTCCACGGCGCTTTGCTTGAAGTTCGGTATTTTTATGGTCATGGTCGGGGTGCTGAGAATCGAACTCAGGCTACATGCTCCCAAAGCAAGCGTACTACCATTATACTACACCCCGTTCGTTGCTTGATTGTGCCCTGTAATTGTCCGTAGGGTCAAACAATGCTAGGATTTCGCTTGTATTTATTCGCGTATGCCCTTGTAGCTCAATGGATAGAGCAGGACTCTTCTAAGGTCTTGATGGGGGTTCGATTCCCTCCGGGGGCGCAAAATAAAACAACCGCTGTAGCGGTTATTTTATTTTGCTCTGGGAATCGAACCCGCAGGGCGAGAGTTTTTAAGAAGGCTTTTTATAAGCCGACTATAAAAACCGATGTTTCGACCGAGCTTGCGAGGGAGGGGCGATCCCCTCCGGAGGCACATCAATTGAAAAATCACAATCCATCTGCCATACTCGTTTTTATAAGCCTAGGTAGCTCAGTGGTAGAGCGCTACCCTGAAGAGGTAGGCGTCCGGTGTTCGATTCACCGCCTAGGCACACGTATGAAAAGTAGATTTTTCATCGCAATCCTGTTATTGTGGGAGGCGTAGTTGGTTAAGATGGTGCCTATAGTTTAGTGGTAAAACTCCTCTCTGTGGCAGAGGTGTCACGGGTTCGATCCCCGTTAGGCACCCACAAATGATTCAAGAAACAACCGTCTTCATCCAGTCGTTCCTTGTATCGTACGGGACGTGGGCATTTTTTCTACTCGGGTTTATGGAAGAGGTTTTCTTTTTTATACCGTCGGGGCTTTTGTTCCTCGCTATCGGTTTTTTTGCAATTGACGTAGCGGCGCCCTTTGGCTCCGCTCTCGCGCAGGCGTTCGGCCCTATAGCGTTTGCAGGGTCTTTGGGGGTACTTGCCGGCGCCTCCATTATGTACGCGCTCGCGTACTGGGGCGGCAAGCCGCTTATCCTTAAGTTTGGTAAATACTGCGGCGTACGGTGGGAGGAAATTGAAAAGATGCAGCGGTTCTTCGGCCGTGGTTATGCGGACGAGCTCATTCTTATTTTCCTTCGCGCTATTCCTATTTTTCCCATCAGCGTCGTTTCGCTTTTGTGCGGCACGGTACGCATCCGCCCCTTCGCTTTCGCTGTTACGACGTTCGCTGGAACAGTTTTCCGTGTTGGCACGCTTTCTCTTTTTGGTTGGTATGTGGGACGTGAGTTTTCTTTGTATGCGGAAAAAATAGCCCTCTTCGAGCAAGTGGTTGTCGGAGTCGCTGTCATCGCTTGCATCGTATTTTTCGTAGTGCGCCTCAAAAGGCGCAAGCTACCCATTAATCACTAATCACTTCGTCTATCGCACGTCGATCGGGACGATAAACTGGTTATCGAAGAGGTTTTCGAGTATCGCCTTAGCGCTAACGTTATATATCTGCCGCGATGCTTGTTGTTTGGCGGTATGCACGCCCACTACATAGCCTTTCCAAAAGATGGGGGAGCCGAAGCGGCCGCCGGCCGTGTCTTCGGTGTCTAAATGGCTTTCGATAAGGAATAAGCTGTCCGCGTAGCGCTTGTCGCCCGCCCAGTAGCCGGTAACGGACGAAATAAGTCCCTGCATGAAGAGTGTCTTCATGTCGTCGTTATGCCCGAGTGTGGTGCCGCTTGGGAAAGAGAAGTTAAGCGTCGGGTCGCCAATTTTTGGCAATTCGGAAATAAG
Organism: Candidatus Harrisonbacteria bacterium; assembly: GCA_023244855.1. Classification (GTDB taxonomy): domain Bacteria; phylum Patescibacteriota; class Minisyncoccia; order UBA6257; family UBA11618; genus CALRGO01. Next base: position 60,048 of record JAHFLO010000002.1, read on the forward strand.
GAAGGGCGCTGCGGGGAAGGATTCGGGCATATGCGTCGGCCCGCCGAACCATCGGGCGTCGGGGTTTACGTCGCTGAGTTTCAATATGGCAAAATCCATCCACGCATTTTCATAGTCGCTCGCATCATCGCCCTTAGGGACGTACGAAACTTCGGCGAGGTATGCCATATAAGGGACGCGCACGAAGGCGTTTATTTTGCGTATCGCCTCCACGCTCGGGAGCGGGTCGGAGGCGGGCAGTTGCCCAACGTAGCATTGCTTGAGTTTGAAGTTATCGAGGCCGTCGTTCAGGTAGCCTAAATCTACTACGCTACGCGCAGTGATAACGTAGCCGTCGTCCGTTATGATGGCGCCTGAGCCGCGCGTCGTTTTCTTATCACGGAACTGATCATCGCTTTCGAAATCGCACGCGATGCCGACGAGTGTTTGCGGGTCGATCGGTACCGGTTCAGCCATGACGTCTTTCTGGGGTACGAGCGTTTCGGGGTCGAGGTTTGTTTCTGCCGCCGGGGCTGGCGGAGGGGGTTGGTAGTTCGCGGCGATATCGTTAACGTTGACGAATCCCTGCGTTATTTTCCCGTTTTCACCGTTCCATTCAACAGTAATCCATCCTTCTGCATTAGGGGCGGCATCTTCACGGAGTATAAGGTCTTCACCTGGCCGTACCGCTCCTAGGGCGGCACATTTTTTACCCGCGCACGAGAAAACCGTTATCGCGGCATTCATAGGGATCGCGATCGTTCCTGCCGCCATGCCGTCATTCGTCATCGCCGCAAGTTCCGCTTCCGTTGGCTCTGCGAAGGCGAACGGCTTTCTAATTTCCGCCGGGGGCGGCGTTTTCTTAATGAGGCGCTCTTTTATGGTAAGGGCTCCGCCGATAGTTCCTGCCCATACGATAAGGAATCCGAGGGTTGAGATGGTAATGATACCGGTGCGTGAAAACATATGATTGAATTGTACCATAGGCTTATTTGCATGGATTTTTTATCGTAACTAGTGCATTATCGGGCTAACATGCGAAAGGATGCCGCGCTCGAAAAATTCATGAAAACCGAGCTCTTGCGCCAAAAGGCGCAGGTGAATCTTATTCCGTCCGAAAATTACGTTTCGGACGAAATGCTTTCCGTGATTGGTTCGGTTCTTACGAACAAGTATTCGGAGGGCTATATCGGCAAGCGTTATTATCCGGGGAATACGGCCTATGACGGCATCGAGAAGTTAGCGCAAGACCGCATCCGCAAACTCTTCAAGCTCGGTAAGGATTGGCATATTAACGTCCAACCGCATTCGGGGTCGAGCGCCAACATGGCGGTGTATCTCGCGCTTATGCAGCCCGCGGAAACATTCGTCGCGATGGGGCTTGCTTCCGGCGGGCACCTATCGCACGGTCATCGCGTCTCGGCAACTGGCCGCCTGTTTCGTGCGGTGCATTACGGGCTCGATGTGGATGGTGTGCTTGATTATGCGGAGGCGGCACGGCTCGTTGATATGCATAAGGCGAAGATAGTGGTGTCGGGCGCTACGAGCTATCCGCGTGCAATCGATTTTGCACGTTTCGGTGATATCGCTAAGCGCACAGGCGCATATCACGTAGCGGATATTTCTCATATCGCGGGGCTCGTCGCCGCCGGCTTGCATCCGTCGCCGTTTCCGCACGCCGACGTTGTAACAAGCACGACGCATAAGACGCTTCGCGGGCCGCGCGGCGCCTTCATAGCATGCCGGAGCGACTTTGCTGACCGTATCGACCGCGTTGTCTTTCCAGGGCTCCAAGGCGGTCCGCATAACCATATAACGGCGGCCATCGCGCGTATGGGGTTCGAGGCGCTAGAGCCTTCTTTTAAGAAATACCAAACGCAGATCATTAAGAACGCGCAGTCGCTTGCGAAGGCCTTACTTGCCGAAGGTTTTACGCTCGTCTCAGGTGGCACCGACAACCACTTAATGCTTATCGATTGCAAAAATACGGATATGACGGGCATGGAGGCGCAGGATGCGCTTGAGGCCGCAGGCATTACCGCTAACCGCAATTCGATCGCGGGGGATCAGTCGCCGTTTTATCCTACGGGCGTACGGCTCGGCACGCCGGCAGTGACAACGCGCGGCATGAAGGAGCGTGATATGGCGCGTATCGCGGAATGGATTGGGCGCGTTTTAATTAAGAAAGAAAAGCCCGCGAAGGTCGGCAAGGAGGTTGCGGCGTTCGCGGCTAAGTTCTCTTTGTATGCAGATTGATGGCAGAGAAATTGCGCGGGAAATCCTCGATGGCTTGCGCCGCAGGCCGGTGCCGCGCAAACGCATGGTAGCCGTACTCATAGGGGGCGACGAAGCGTCGGCATCGTTTTTGGCGCGCAAGGCGGCGGTCGCGCAGTCGCTCGGTATTGCGTTCGAGCTCGTTTCGTTTTCGGGGCGTGAGTCGCAGGGGGATATAGAGCAATCCATTAGATCTTTTGCCGCGGATTCTTCGGTGGGCGGTATCGTCCTTCAACTTCCGGTACCGAAAACGTACGATAGGGATGCTCTAATAAGCAGTATCCGCGAAGCGTTGGATGTTGATAATCTTTCGGGTCGTGTAGTCGTTGTGCCGCCTGCGCTCGGTGCTGTGGTAGCCGTGCTCGCGTCGTGCGGTAAGCAATTTTCTGATTATACGGCGGTCCGTATCGTGGGTAATGGATATCTTGTGGGTGCGCCCATAGCGCGTTTTTGCGCGTTAGCCGGTATTCCGCACGAGGTAGCAAACAGTAAAACAGCAGATCTTCACGGTTTCGTCCGTAGTGGCGACCTCGTGATAACGGGCGTAGGAAAGGCGGGTGTCGTGGACCCAGCGTGGCTCGCGGATGGCGCGGGCGTGATAGACTTCGGCTTTCCGCCGGACTTCAATCAGGAAAAGTTGGCGGCATCCCACGACCGCCTTGCATTTTATACGCCTACACCATTCGGCACCGGCCCGATTCTTATCGCGAAGCTTTTCGAAAATTTCTATTCCCTAAATTCCTGATAGGGGGACGGGAGTCCATAGACCGTTAGTGGACGGGAGTCCACCGAACGTTAGTGGATAACTACTATTGACCCGTGCATACGTGTGGTATGATACCTGCATGGTAAAAGAAAAGTTTTACTACATAGTCGGCGTATCGCTTCTCGTTCTCCTCGTCCTCGTCGTATACGTGGGCAGCAGGGCGCAGAACTTGGAGCTCGGCCTCGCTAACGTCGATGCGCGCCTTTCCGTTATTGAGTCGCAACTCAATATCACGGACAGCTCCGCATACTACTACGACGACGGCAGCGACGCGTACACTTCATCGGTATACGACACGCTCGGCGGTTCGTACTACGACGAAAGCCAGTACGTCCCGTACGACTACGTAGTACAGTAATCTCCACGGGGGATTATCTTGAGAAAAATAAAAACCGCCTGTGAGGGGCGGTTTTTATTTACGTTAGAGGATTGCTACTATTCCGCAGCGATAATCTTTTTTTCTATTTCTTTCGTTATCTTTTTGTCGTTTTTCATTGCGAGGCGGGCGTTTTCGAAGCCGACGCCGAGTTTAGTCCCATCGAAGGAGTACGTCGATCCTGATTTGGTGATGATACCCTTCGTGATAGCGACGTTTAGTACGTCGCCCTCGTACGAAATGCCGTCGCCGTACATAATATCGAATTCCGCGACTTGGAAGGGTGCGGCTACCTTATTTTTTACTACTTTAACTTTCACGCGACTACCAACCACTTCTTCGCCCTTCTTTACCTGCGCGATACGCCGTACGTCGAGCCGTACGGATGAGGCAAATTTGAGGGCGCGCCCCCCCGGCGTGGTTTCGGGGTTACCGAACATCATGCCGATCTGCATGCGTATCTGGTTTATAAATATGATGAGTGTGTCGCTTTTCGAGGCAATCGCCGTAAGCTTCCTAAGCGCCTGCGCCATCATGCGTGCCTGCAAGCCCATGAACTGCTGGCCCATTTGCCCGTCTATTTCCGCTTTGGGTGTAAGGGCGGCGACGGAATCTACCACGACGACGTCGATAATGTTTGATCGCACCAAAGCCTCCAGGATATTAAGCGCTTCTTCGCCGTTATCCGGCTGGGAGATTATAAGGTCTTTGATCTTTACGCCGTTTTTCACCGCGTATTCGGGGTCGAGCGCGTGCTCGGCGTCGATGAAGGCACATTTACCGCCGCCGGCTTGCGCTTGCGCAATAACATTCAAGGCGAGGGTAGTCTTACCGCTCGATTCGGGGCCGAACACTTCGACGATGCGGCCCTTGGGCAGGCCGTCAACGCCCAAAGCGCGGTCGAGGGAAAACGATCCGGTGCGTACCACCTTCACGTTCATCTTCTTCGTGTCGCCGAGGGTCATGACGGACCCTTCGCCGAACTTATCCTGCAAAGACGTGAGTAAATCTTGTAGTCCGCTCTTTTCGTTTTTAGTTTCCGTCTCCGGTTGTTGTGCTGGCGTTTTTGGCATCAATTTTTTCGTTAGTTGGTATGACATATACGATATTTCGCACTATGCGTGCTTCCTTCCCGAGGAACTTGCGTACGATAAACTCGACGCTGTTTATCCCTTCTTGCAGCCGAATTTCTTTTTGGAAAAGACCGTCCTTGCCTACGTAGGCTTCGCTGCCGTTCACCGTTACGACGTATGCCGGATCGGTTCTTCCTTGCAGGAGAATCGTTTCCTGTGCGACGGTACTGCCTTCGCTCGCGGGCACCGTGATGACGAGTTCCGGCGGGGAAACGATTCCATATACGGCATATCCACCAAACATGAGGCAAGCAACGAGCACGAAGCTCGCAACAGCCCATCCGCGGCTTATGCCGCGTACGGCAAACCGGTTGTTAGGTAGGCGGTCTTCGCGCCCCGATTTGGTAAGGGATGACTCCTTTTGGTAGAGGCGCCACATCGTTTCCTTGTCGAAATTAAGGATTCCTGAAAGTTTCGCTATGTAGCCATGCACGTAGGGCGATGGCGGGAGCTTCGACGTGTCACCTTGCAGGAGCATTTCAATATAGCGGTCGGGGATACCCGTCATTTCCGCTATTTTTTTAGGGGATAGTCCCTTCAGTTCGATGTGCTCGCGCAACAGCTCCTTAAGCGATGTCGTTTCCATTGGCTTTCAGTATATGGCTCACGGGGTGAAAGTCAAAGGAAAACTCCGCCGTCCGAATTCCGCTATTGGAAGTCTGCTGCGGATATTTCGTCAACGCTTTTTTCGAGGAATACTTCGCGGGGCTTCGCGCCCTCGCCGGGGCCGATGATGCCTTTGCTTTCCATGAGGTCTAGTAGGCGCGCCGCGCGGGCATAGCCTACTTTCAAGCGGCGTTGTAAAAGAGATGCGGATGCCTTCTGCGCCTGTTTCACCGTCTCTACCGCTTCGTCGTAGAGGTCGTCGTCTTCATCGCTGTCTAAATCTTCAAAGGATAAGTCTGGCATGCCCGCGGGCTTAGCAACTAAGTCTGCGGTAGTCGGTACGGGGTTGCCGTTCAAGTCGAGTACTACGGGCGCCTCTGCCGTCTTCGGTTGGTTATGTTCTTTAATGAAATCAACTACCGAGTGTATTTCCGCTTCCGTTACGAACGCGCCCTGCAAACGCTTGGGCTTGGAAAATTCGGAGGAGACTATAAGCATGTCGCCACCACCCAAGAGCTTTTCGGCACCGGCGCTGTCTAAGATAGTGCGCGAATCTATCTGGCTTGCTACCTGCAAAGCGATGCGGCAGGGGATGTTGGCCTTAATAAGGCCTGTGATGACTTCTACCGAAGGTCGTTGGGTGGCGAGCATCAAGTGGATGCCCGTTGCACGGGCCATCTGCGCCAAGCGTACGATTGCGGTTTCGATGTCTTTGCCGTAGGCGACCATCAAGTCCGCAAGCTCGTCGACGACGATAACGAGGAAGGGCATCTGCGTATCTTTATTCTTCGCGTTATAGCCCGTTATATCGCGGCAGCCGGCCTTAAGGAGCGTTTCGTAGCGGCGCTCCATTTCTTGTATTGCCCAGCGGAAGACGCCGGCGGCTTTTTTGCCTTCGGTTACAACGGGCGAAGCCAAGTGGGGGATGCCGTTATAGATGGAGAGTTCCACCTTCTTCGGGTCGATCATGATGAACTGGAGCGTCTGTGGCGAGTTCTTGAAGAGTAGGGACGTGATGAACGTGTGGATGGTAACGGATTTACCAGAGCCGGTTGCGCCCGCGACGAGCATGTGCGGCATCTTCGCAATGTTTACAGCAATAGGCTCGCCCGTAACGTCGCGGCCGAGGATTACGCTAAGCGGATGCGACTGCGAGAATTCGGGGTAAGCAAGTAAGCTGCCGAGGCGCACCATGGCAGCCGTTTTGTTAGGCACCTCAATACCCACGAGTGATTTACCCGGTATTGGCGCCTCGATACGTATGGGGTGCGCGGCTAAGGCGAGCGCCAAGTCCTGCCCGAGGGCGGTGAGCTTGGCTAAACGCACGCCTTCGGCAGGCTTTAAGGTGTAGCGGGTAAATTTAGGGCCGATGTTTATTTCGCCCATTTCGACGGAGATGCCGAAGCTGTCCATCGTGCGCTTGATGATATTCGCGTTCGCGCGTAGGTCACCGGCGGTGGGCCGCTCAATGCTCGATATTAAGAGTGATAAGGGCGGGGGGACGTAGTCTTTGAAGACGACCGGCTTTTTGTTCATCACCGGCAGCTCCGCTTCTTTGCCGATAACGATATCCGCTCCTTTATCCTTTTTCTTCTCTTCCGCGGCCGCGAGCTTAGCTGCTTCTTCGGCGGCGCCAACCGCGGCGTTTACGTCCGTGCCGTTTTCGGCAACCGGCTTTTTTTCCTCTTCTTTCTTTTCCTTGCGCTTGATATGGAGTGGTAGGTCGAGCGCAATAATAAACGAGGCGAGCATGACAACACCCATTATCACGAGCGAGGCTTGGTAGCCAAAGGGGCGTTGCACGAGGCCAATGCCCGTACCCACGAACCCCGCGTTATGGGGGAAGATTATGTCTATCGCGCCCAAAGCGCCGAGCACGAAGCCAATGCCGCCGAAGATGGGCGGGGCGAGCCACTCGAGTTCGCGGTGGGTAAGGAAGACGATGGCGAGTAGTAATGTCATCGCCGGCAACAAGTAGTAGCCCCAACCGAACGCTTTAACGAGCCCAATGTAAGCGTAGCCGCCGGCAGGCCCTGCCTTATCGAATAACGCGAGTACTAAAATAGCGCTCACGCCCAAAAGGGCGATAGCGATAACGCTCTTCTTTATCTCGCGGCTTAGCTGATCAAGAAAAGTCTTCTTTTCTTTAACCTGCTTTTTCTTCCCGCGCCGCGGGCGTTCATCCTCCTCCTCGTCTTCGTCGGTGGTCTTTCGTGCCATGCGCTTATGATAACAAAAATTTAAAACAATGTAGCGGGAAGCTCCAACTCTTTAAAATTAAGAGGCACTTTTACGAGTTCGTTTGTGTAGCGCTTAGGGATGTTGATAAACTTTTGCTTTTGGATGAGGTCATAGAGCTGTTTCGTAATACGCACGTCGTGCGTGCAGTATTCGATGAGCTTGTCCCATTCGCCGCGCTTGTAGAATTCAATGGCTTCGAGGCCGTGGCTCGTTTTTTGGGTGCCTAAATTAGTCTTCGCGAGCATGTCGAGCGATATGCGCGAGCCGTACGCAAGTTCTATTTCGTCCAAGATATCCAAGCGGGGGAGCGCCATCACGTTGAACGGCATATATTTTTTCATAACCGGTAGGTCGAAGCGCGAAATAGCGAAGCCAATCACGAGGCCGGCGTTTTGGAATACGGGCGCGAGCTTATCCCACTCGCCCTCGCGATAGCTCGCGTACGTGTCGTGGTTGTAGGAATAGACGCAGACGACCGAGACTTCGAGTTTTTCTAAGTTGTCCCTGCCGCCCACATCCTCGAAGGAATTTTTCGTCTCGACGTCGAATACAATCTTGTCTTTCATGGGTGAATTATAAAAATATCCCATCGCGGCAAAAAAAAGAAGCCGCATCGCGTCCCGTGGGGGATTTGATGCGGCTGTGGCTGAAAATAAGCGGCTACAAAACGAGGGCTGGTTGCTTTTCTGCGTCGGCGGTTGTCGGCGGCTCTTCATGTTGCCCGACAATGCCGAGCTTTTTGAAGATCTCCGGCTGATCTTTTTCGAGAAGCATGCCGATGAGCAGATGTTCGGTGCTGACATATTTGGCGTTTGCGGCTTTGGCTTGGCGGATTGCGCGTGCGAGGACTACGATGCATTTCGTGTTCAGGGGTGCTGCGTTTTCTTCCAAGGCTTCGGGGTTGCGCGGTTTGATATGGAGATATTCCGCGAGCATTTCAATCATTGACGAGAATTGGAGCGTCATCCTTTGGAGTATTGAGGCGGCTGTGTTGTTTTTGTGCGTGACGATCGCATAGAGAAGATGCTCGGGTTTTGTTTCAGTTTCTCCGGCATCGAACGCCGCTTTTCTTGCGCTCAAGATAACCTGCTCGACGGGCTTGCTTAAGTCGTGACGGATTTTATTCACTAGCGATCCCTTTCGTAAAAGACGTGAAGTTGGAAATGAGCTGTCAGGTAACAGCACATAACTAGAGTACCATTTTACTTGCAAAGGGGCAAGCGTGGTGGTAGTATTGCGCTAGCCTTTTTCATGCGGAGAAATCGCGGCGCGCCATGGCGGCGCTCCGGACGTATCCGCCTAATCGAAGGGATCGAAGCATGACACCTGCTGGTTTAGGAACATCGCTCGCGCATAGCGCGGGCACAGCTTCAATGATTGCGTCGGGTGACGGAGGAGATGACGAATCGGAATTGCCGCGTATTCTGAGGAAGGATTGCCCGCTCGTCGCGATCCCGCCGCTCAAGGAAGGTTTTCTTGTTAGCGATTTCTTTTCCGCGAATGCCGCTCATGGCTTATTCGCTGAAGTCTGCCTTGATTTTTTGGAGATTTTCGGAAGATACGCGGTGGGGCCTTCGAGGGTCCGGCGCGTCGCACGGCATGCGCTCTTGCGCTCCTCGCAGACCGTTGCCATCGAGCGGCTATTTCCTTCGCCGCCCGACATCGGCCTCCATGCGCTCTCGGAGCTCATTTTGCACAGTACCCTTCCTACGTCTTCATTTCGCGGCTTGGATGACACGCCGCTTGCTGATGAAGAGGCGGGGCCGCGGCAGAACTTGGTCCAAGTTGACGGATGGTGGATCAGCCTCTTTCGCGTCGACAAGAAAAAATGGCATCTGCAGATGCCTGACCCAGGCGACTTTTTCGCCAAATACACCAAGGTGTTCGTTCCCGAGTGATCGTTTCTAGTCAGCTGTGCGCCGCATAGGAAGCGGACGCACGCAGGGCCCTCCGCCGAACTGGACGTTCGGCGGAGAGGCTTTCTTTTTTATACATATGGCAACTAAAAGGATATATATGGATTATGCGGCAACGACCCCAATGGATAGTGGGGTGGAAAAAGCCATGCACCCGTTTTATAGCGGCATTTTTGGTAACCCGAGCTCGTCGCACCTGCACGGGCAACAGGCTTCGCGCGCCGTTTTCCTTGCGCGGCAGGCAGTAGCGAAGGCGCTTAACGCGGATTATACGGAGATTGTTTTTACCGGTTCAGCTACCGAGGCGAATAACTTAGCCGTGCGCGGCGCGGTTGAGTATGCGGCAGCGCAGGGAATTATGAAGCCGCGTGTCGTCATTTCTGCCATTGAGCACGAGTCCGTATACGAAGCGTGTATGGCGCTTAAGCGTTTGCACGGTGCGGAAATTATCGAAATTCCCGTAAACGGCGAGGGGATTATCGATCTCACGAAGTTAGAGGTGGAGCTTAACGAAAATACCATCCTTGTTTCCATTCAGATGGCGAATAGCGAGCTCGGCGTTATCCAGCCTATAAAGGAAATCGCTGAAAGTATTAAAAAGTATAAGGCAGGGGCGGGGAGTGCGGTCTATCCCCTGTTCCATACGGATGCCGTGCAGGCATTCCAGTATATGGCGTGCAACGTAGCGGACTTGGGCGTGGATATGATGACGTTATCTGCCCACAAAATATATGGCCCAAAGGGAGTTGGCTTATTATATGTAAAGAAAGGTATTAGCATCGAGCCTCAAATTGCAGGGGGTGGCCAAGAAAACGGCATGCGGAGCGGCACGGAAAACGTGGCGGCAATCGTCGGCTTCGCGAAAGCTGTGGAGATTGCGGAGAAAGTGCGCGTAAAAGAATTCAAGCGCGTCGCTGTATTACGTGACGCCTTATGGAAGGGAATTAAGAAAATAGTACCAGATGCGGAACTGAATGGATCCGTAGTGGATCGCATTCCTAATAACCTAAACGTTTATCTACCGTCTCGCCCCGCGCAGGACGTATGCATAGAGTTAGACTTAATGGGTGTAGCTGTTTCGCCAGGGACTGCATGCGCTTCGCGCGCGGCAGAGCCGTCGCGAGTACTCAAAGCACTTGGATTTTCGGGCGACCGGCCAATGTCCTCCATTCGCTTTTCCCTTGGAAGGTATACTACGGCAGTAGAAATCCGTTCGGTTCTATCAATCCTCAAAAAACGCTTCGGAAAATAGCCTGTTGTTTAAATATTTATAATTCTGCACGGTCGTGTGAGATTGTAAATATTGAGCCGCTCCTTGGATTGGATGCGTGAAATAAATGTTGTCGTAGAGCGTTATATATGGTATAATGCCACCAATGAAATCGTTCTACCGTTTTACTATAAAAGCCCAAGAAGCCTTGCAGGCAGCACAAGATTTAGCCGCTCACCACAACCACGGCGAGTTTAAGGCTATTCACCTATTATCCACCCTCCTTACGGACGAGCAATCCCTCGTGCGCCCCGTGCTTATGAAGGCGGGTGTGGAGCTCGAGTCGCTTAATGCCGAACTCGACCGTGCGCTTGCGAAGGTACCTAAGATTTTTTCCGCCGCGCCCGTTAACCAGCTTTATTTGTCGCCGGAGGTTATGCAGGTAATCGACCGCGCAGGTAAAATCGCCTTATCTCAGCGCGACGAGTTTATTTCGTGCGAGCACCTGCTTTTAGGCCTTATGGATACCAAGTCCGGTGCGCAGGACTTACTCGACCAGTTTGGGGCGAAGCGCGAAACAATGCTTCGTTCGCTTGCTCAATTACGCGGCAGTGCGCGCGTGGTAGACGAAACGCCCGAAACCAAGTTTCAGGTGCTCGAGAAGTATGCCGTTAACCTCACGGAGCGCGCCCGCGACGGCAAGCTTGACCCCGTTATCGGCCGCGATGAAGAACTGCGCCGCTTAATGCAGGTGCTTTCGCGCCGCACGAAGAATAATCCGGTACTCATCGGCGAGCCGGGTGTTGGCAAGACTGCTATCATCGAAGGGCTTGCTCAGCGTATAGTAAGCGGCGATGTACCCGAGCCGTTAAAAGGCAAAGAAATCATCATGCTCGATTTAGGTTCTTTAATAGCCGGTACGAAGTTCCGTGGTGAATTTGAAGACCGCTTAAAGACATTCGTTAAGGAGATTCAGAACTCCGCCGGCCGCTTAATATTATTCATAGACGAAATACACATGATCGTGGGCGCCGGGTCCGCCGAAGGCGCTATAGACGCGTCGAATCTCTTAAAACCTGCCCTCGCGCGCGGGGAATTGCACGCCATCGGCGCGACAACACTCCGCGAATACCAGAAGCATATCGAAAAGGATGCCGCTCTCGAGCGCCGTTTCCAGCCCATTGTTGTTGAAGAGCCTAGCCAAGAAAACGCCATGGCGATTTTGCGCGGATTAAAGGAAAAATATGAACTGCACCATGGACTCCGCATTAGCGAAGAGGCGATAGTTGCGGCCGTGCAGCTTTCCGCGCGTTATATTCCCGACCGCTTCTTGCCTGACAAGGCGGTGGACTTAATAGACGAGGCGGCAGCAGCGCGCAGGCTTGAAACTGAAAGCATGCCGAAGGATATTGACGACGCCCGTCGCGAAATAACTCGTTTGGAAATCGAACGGCAGGCGCTCCTTAGTGAGGGTAAGGTTAAGAATAGGGTGCGTATTAAGGAAGTAGATACCTTGCTTAAAAAGCTAAAGGACAAGAACGACGATTTGTCGTCCGTATGGGGCGCAGAGAAAGCACTTTTTGAGCAACTACATGCGCTCCGCAGGCATGTGGATGATGTGCGCCGCGAAATAGAAGTGGCGGAGCGCGAAGGTAACTTGGAGCACGTAGCAAAACTCGTATACGGCGAATTGCCGCAGGCGGAAAAGGAATATACGACGTTCGAAAAGAAGATTGCCGGCCGCAAGAAGGGGTCGTTCTTGAAAGAGTCTGTGGATGAAGAGGATATTGCGGGCGTCGTTGCCCGTTGGACGGGTATTCCCATGCAACGTATGCTCGAGTCGGAGATGCACAAACTCGGCCGCATAGAAGAGGTTCTTCGCGAGCGCGTCGTAGGGCAAGAAGAGGGAATTAGCGCAATTTCTGCAGCACTCCGCCGCAGCCGTGCGGGTTTGTCCGATGCTAACCGGCCGTTAGGGTCTTTCATATTCCTCGGGCCGACGGGCGTGGGTAAAACCGAGCTTGCGAAGGCCTTGGCAGAATTCATGTTTAACGACGAAAAGGCGCTCGTGCGCATCGATATGTCCGAATACATGGAACGCCACTCGGTGTCGCGGCTCGTGGGCTCGCCCCCGGGTTACGTCGGCCACGAAGAGGGTGGCCAGCTTACGCAGCTTATTCGCCACCGGCCGTACAGCGTCATCCTTTTCGACGAGCTCGAAAAGGCGCACCCTGAGGCGCTCAACATCCTTTTGCAGATTCTCGATAACGGCCGCCTTACGGACGGCAAGGGAAAGACTGTTAACTTCAAGAACTCCGTGATTATCATGACGTCGAACGTCGGTAGTTCGTATTTGAAGGAGATGTCGCGCATCGGGTTCGGCACGGGTACGCACAAAGGCGTGGAGCGTGAGGAGGAAGGCCTCCGCGACCGCATTAAGGCTGCGCTCAAAGAGCGCTTTAAGCCGGAGTTCTTAAACCGTGTAGATGAAACCATTATATTTAACCCGCTCCGCCGCGACGTAATAGAAAAAATCGTTGATATTCAGCTTGCGGAGGTGGTTACAAAGCTCAAAGAAAAAGAAATAGACGTGGTTATAAAGCCTTCGGTGCGCGACCATATTGTAGAGAAGGGGTACGACCCAGATTACGGCGCGCGGCCCATTCGCCGCCTTATACAGCGCACTATTTTGGACGCACTGGCCGATAAGATGATTAAAGGCGATATAAAGACCGGTGGCAAAGTTACGCTTAATTTCAAAGAGTCAGCGCTTCAGATTAGCGTGTAGTTCTGCCTTCGTTTTTATTCTCGCCCTGCAGTTTTTGCGGAGCGGTTCGTTTGCGTGGGG
>JAHFLO010000008.1 GCA_023244855.1 Candidatus Harrisonbacteria bacterium
CGCAATTCGCTCGTGGGGACGTTATAATAAACGAATTTCTTTTTGATGCGGATGGCGTCGACGCCGGTAACGAATTCGTCGAGCTCTATAACGCAACGGACGAAGCGGTAAATCTTACGGGTTGGTCCTTGCAAGTTAAGTCAGGCGCGGCGGGCACTATAAAGAAAAAGAATTTTGACGACGGCCTAAGCATCCCCGCAAACGGTTGCTTTCTCGCGTGGCTTGGCACGCCGCCCACGGACGCGCGGCCGCAGTTTGTATGGAGCTCCGGCACGCTTAATAATACGGCGGCGACCATATACGTAAGCGGGGGGACGGATACAGTACAAAGCGATGGCGATGCATCCGTCGTAGATGCTGTGTCCTACGTCGCCGATACCATCCTCGGCTTTGCTGCCGGCATGAGCGCGGAGCGCGTAGGCGAAACCCAAAACGTGCGTGCCCGCGTAGCCCCGAGCCCTAATTCGTGCGTGCGCTTAGCGGATGACGAGCCAGTGCCAACAGGCGGGGCGCTCGCGCGCGAAGAAAAAAGCAACGCGCCTTTTACCGCACCCACGATAACCTTTTATAAAAATCCTGCAGGCGCCGGCTCGCGCATAGACGTAGTATGGAAGGCGTATCCCTTCGTTCCGCTTATCAATAAAGATGAGCCTTCGTGGGGCGCAATAGCCTTTTACCTAAACCACGCGCCGGATGGCAAAGCGTATCTTTCGACTATCGACCGGCAATCAACCGGTAGCGCGCACGCGCTCCGTATGCAGTACCCGATAATACGCGCCGGTAGTTTTCCGTGGCAAAATATTCTCGTGTTGCCCGACACGCGCGGTAATATGGGCGCCGATAACGGCCTCTTTAGCGACGCGTACAATTACGATCGGCTTACGGCAGACAGTGCGGCGCAGGCGACCACGGACACCGAAGGCACAAAAGGTGACTACCTTACGGTAGGCTACTACCGGTTTTCGGGCGCGGGCGGCGGCAGCCAAAGCTTAGACTTGATCTACGCGGACCCGAAAAAGATTTATTTTAAATGAAAAAACCCCGTAACGGATAGCGCGAGTTGAAATCGCTATTCGCTACGGGATTACAGACATGTTGGTTAGCTCATGGCGGAGCCCCATGTCCGGCGCCAGGGGATGGGTAATGGTGAACCCCTCCCTGACTAGGCTTACGTGCGTGCGGAAGAAAAAAGCGGAAGCCGCATGCGTTTCAGCTGTTTCGTTGGAATCAGGTTACGCTGCGAAGCGTCCTCTGCCTCGTTTGCCGTTTTTCTTTTGCGGCTGCATTGGCAGAATAGGTGGGTCGCAGATTTCACCTCGAAGAACGGGGATTTCCGATGGGACGCGGAAACCGAGTCGGACTTGATTGCCTTTCACGGCAATCACGCCGATTTCGATGTTGTCTGCGATTCGGACCCATTCATCGGGTTTTCTGGAAAGCACGAGCATGACGCACTCCTTTGCTAAAGTTTTTCTACTTCTTCCAACGCTAGGAAGAACTGTCTGTATAATAGCATGGCTTGTTATATCTGTCAACTAGGCGCATGCTCTATATAATGAAGATGGTTATGGTATTCGGTATTTCGCTTATAGTTCTCGCATTCGGCGCTGCGGCATGGGCATATGCGGAATCCGTGCGCCCTTTACCCGTAAAAACGTTGCGTGTAGGCAAGTCCGTTTTTAAAGTCGAAGTCGCGAATACCTTTATGTCCCGCGGCAAAGGGCTTTCGGGTCATGCGCCGCTTACGGCTAATCAGGGTATGCTTTTTGTCTTTTCATCGCCCAGTGCAGGTGCCTTTTGGATGCAGGGCATGACCTTCCCCCTCGACTTTGTATGGATTAAAAACGGCGTGGTGATGGGCGTTACGGAAAACGCGCGCCCGATGAGCGAAACGGGCTACAAACTCTACTACCCGCCCGTACCGGTGACGAACGTACTTGAAATTAATGCCGGCGCAGTCAAAAAGTTTGGGATAAAAATCGGCGACAAGGTACAATAGGTAGTGCACATGGCAAAGATCGCGATAAACGGATTCGGCAGGATCGGGCGGCTTTTCTTTCGCCAAGTTTTTGCTAATCCCGCGCACGCAGATTTGGAGATTATAGCTATCAATGACCTTACGGATGCTGAAAATCTCGCATACTTATTAGCGCACGATACTGTCTATTGGGGCTACGGAAAAAAAGTCACAACAGGGGTTGAAAACGGAATAACGCACTTAGTGGTAGACGGTAAAAAAATCCTACTTACAGCCGAAAAGGATCCGGCGGCGCTCCCGTGGGCGAAGCTTGGTATCGATATCGCCGTCGAAGCAACGGGATTTTTCGAATCGTTCGTAGGCGCCTCAGCGCATATCAAAGCGGGCGCGAAGCGCGTGGTGATTGCCTCGCCCGCGAAAGAAGAAGACGGTCCGGACGGGCAGACGGTCCTTATGGGCGTAAACGAAGAAAAGTTAAAGACGTGTACAATATCGTCTAACGCTTCGTGCACAACAAACGCGTCGAGCCCCGTGGCGTTTCTTATGGCCGATTCTATCGGCGTTAAAAAAGCGATACTTTCAACCGTGCACGGCTATACAGCTACGCAGTCTTTAGTAGACGGCAACGCGCGGTCGAAAGACTTTAGGCGTGGCCGTGCAGCCGCGGGTAATATTGTGCCTTCCACTACTGGCGCCGCCATATCCGTAACGCGTGCGGTACCGAGTCTTGCAGGTAAGTTCGACGGCATCGCTATGCGCGTGCCGGTAATGACGGGTTCTTTAGCAGACTTCACTTTTATCGCCGCGCGCCCTACGACCACAGCCGAAGTAAACGCGGTGTTTACCAAAGCCGCGCAAGAAGATAGGTGGCGGGGCGTGCTCGGCGTTACAGCCGAGCCCTTAGTGTCGTCGGATATTGTCGGCACGTCCTTCGGCGCTATCGTCGACTTATCGTTCACGAAGGTCGTCGACGGCGACCTCGTTAAAGTCCTCTCGTGGTACGACAACGAGTGGGGATATGTTTCCACCTTGGTTCGCCATGTAGAGAAAGTCGCGGCTATACTTGCATCATGACCATCTACATCGGCGCGGATCATCGCGGGTTCGCATTAAAAGAATACGTACGGAATTATTTAGCCGCCGAAGGGCGCGCGGTAGAGGACTGCGGTAATAACGTGCATGACGACAGTGACGACTATCCGGATTTTGCGAGGGTCGTGGCGGACCGCGTTGCAAACGAGGCGGGCGCGAAGGGGATTCTTTTGTGCGGGTCCGGCAACGGCGTCGCCATTACTGCCAATAAGACGCGTGGTATCCGTGCGGCTGTTGCGATGACCGAGGCGCAAGCGCGTGCGGCGCGCAGCGACGAAGACGCGAATATTATAACCATAGCCGCGGATTATACGAACGAGGGCGAAGCGCGAGATATTATAGAAGCCTTTTTATCAACGCCGTTTTTAGGCGAAGAGCGGCATATGCGCCGTATCGGCAAAATTGAGTAATGCTTGTAGCGCTTTCCATAAACGCACGGACTGCAGAAGAAGCGCGTGATTTAGCGCTTCGTGCCCCGCGTATAGTGGGTGTGGGTGGCATGGTACACGTGGATATTCATAAAGGATCTTTTCAAGGTGTTATGGTGCCGAAAGGTATACGAACGGAAGTGCATTTAATGGTGCCCGATTGGGAGGCGCGTCTTGTGCCGTGGTTTGCGGCCAGCGCTTTCCGCGCCGTAATCCCTGAACAGTATATGGATATACACAGCCTCCGCCGTGCATGCGAGGTTGCCGCGCGGTATAAAGCTTCTATCATGCCGTCCTTCGCGTATGAGGGCGTTACAACGGATTTTTCTGCCTTTGCGGGCGTAGGCGCTTTTCAAATTCTCGCTGTTCCCGCAGGTAAATCCGGCCAGCGCTTCGATATGCGCGCGATACAAAAAATAAAAACTCTCCGCGCTGCCTTCCCCGATGCTATACTAGAAGTTGATGGTGGTATGACGCCCGTAACCGCTGCGCGCGCGAAAGATGCGGGTGCGGATATCGTCGTTTCCTCCTCATGTATATGGGGTGCGGAAAGCCCGCACGAAGCGTATGAAAAATTCGCCCGTATTTAAATAATGGACGCCCTGCACGAAAAAAAATTAAAGAAGCTCGAGGAGATTGCCGCCGCCTTGCGGTATGACGCCGTCGAGATGGTAATCAACGCCGGCTCTGGCCATATAGCAGGTCCCTTAGGTATGGCGGATATTTTTGCGGCGCTCTATTTCCACGTCATTACGCATAACCACCGCCGCCCACAGTGGGTTGAGCGTGACCGCGTACTACTTTCTAACGGCCACATTTGCCCTATACAGTACGCGGCGCTCGCCCATGCCGGCTACTTTCCAAAAGAAGAGTTAAAGACGCTCCGGCAGTTTGGCACGCGGCTCGAAGGGCATCCGCACCGCGGCTCCGTGCCGGGTATTGAGACGACATCCGGCCCCTTAGGGTCCGGTCTCTCGCAAGCCTGCGGCGTGGCATTAGCAGGGCGGCTCGACGGCCTTAAATACCGCACGTATTGCGTTATGTCTGACGGCGAGCACCAAGAGGGTAATGTATGGGAGGCCGTGATGTTTGCCGCAAAGCACAAGTTAAACACGGTGACGGCGATTATCGACCGCAATAATATACAGATAGACGGTATGACGGAGGCCGTGATGCCCTTAGAATCCCTGCGCGCTAAATACGAAGCCTTCAACTGGCACGTGCTCGAAATCGACGGCAATAATATCAGTCAGTTCGTGGATGCTATTTGGGAAGCCCATGCCGTATATGAAAAGCCGACGGTAATCATCGCGCACACGGTGCCCGGCAAGGGCGTCGACTTTATGGAATTTGACTATCACTGGCACAGTAAAACCTTTAGTAAGGTCGAGGCGAAAAAGGCTCTGCATGAGCTACGCACGCTCGAAGAGAAAATAATTTCCGAACACCAATAATATGTCTTTATATCCTTCGGCTAAATTACTCGGCACGCTCTTCAAAGAAGGTGAATTAGCTATGGCGCCGACGCGCGACGGCTATGGCACGGGCCTCGTAGAAGCCGCGGAAAAAAATAAGAACGTCGTTGCTTTGTGTGCGGACTTAACGGAGTCGACTCGCACGCAGGCGTTCGCCGAAAAATTCCCTGCGCGGTTTTTTGAATGCGGGGTTGCGGAGCAGAACATGGCGTGCGTTGCGGCAGGGCTGGCAGTGAGCGGCAAGATTCCGTTTATCGCTTCATACGCTTCGTTTTCCCCTGGCCGTAATTGGGAACAGATTCGTACGACCGTCGCCTACAATAATGCCAACGTAAAAATCATGGGGCACCATGCCGGTATTTCCGTGGGGCCGGATGGCGCTACGCACCAAATGACGGAAGACATTGCCCTTATGCGCACAATGCCGAACATGACGGTTATCGTGCCGTGCGACGCTGAAGAGGCTCGAAAGGCTACGCTTGCGGCCGCGCATATCGTCGGGCCCGTCTATATCCGCTTCGCGCGCGAAAAGAGTCCAGTATTTACTACCGATGCATCGCCCTTTACCCCCAACAAGGCGCAAGTAGTATGGGAATCGCACAAGCCGCAAGTCGTGATTATTGCCTGCGGACCGCTCGTGTATAACGCGCTCCAAGCCGCGCGCCTGCTCGAGCGCGAGGGGATTATGAGTGTCGTCCTAAACGTCCATACAATAAAGCCCTTAGACGAAAAGAAAGTAGCAGACCTCGCAAAAAAATATGGCGCGGTAGTAACCGTAGAGGAGCATCAAATAGCCGGCGGGTTGGGTGGTGCGGTCGCGGAGCTCCTTGCGCGCACGCACCCCGTGCCGATGGAATTTATCGGCATGCACAACGTCTTTGGATCGTCCGGCGCACCCGAAAAACTTTCCGTGAAATACGGTATGGATGTACAATCAATAGTAACTGCGGCGAAGAAAGTTTTAAGTCGAAAATAACAAACGTGGTACTATTAGTATGATGGCATTCAAAAAATATATTTTCGCGACGTGCGCGCTATTAGTAATCACTTCGGCATCAGCATTTGCAACGGTTGAGCCGATGGTTTTACCACCCATCCGTTTCGAAATGCACGAAGGCGTTTTATGGAGATACGTATTGAACGATGCCGGCACTGCGTATGATGCGGATCGTCCTGCGACTGCCGCCGAAGCGGCGGCGTTAAACCCGGCTCCCCGCCCAGAAGATACTGCAACTCCTCCCACGACAGGGCTCCCACGGACTAATTTGACACCTCCGTTATTTGTTCCGCCAGCACGGCCTACGCCATTACTCCCCCCTCCCGAGCCTCCGCGGTTCCGTACGCCAGACCCTACTGATGCTGCAGCAGTTGCTGCTCGCGCAAAAGCCTTAGAGGATTTAAGAAGAATAGGTCCAGGGCTATTGCAAGTTAACGGTATCCCTCCAACACCTCTTATAGTTATTCGGCACACGCACCCGGCGGATCCTATACGGATTGGCCTATTTGGTAGAGATTTGACGCCGGTTCCGGTGCGGCCCGTAGCCCCTCGCCCAGGAGTATGGAACGATTTAAATGGATTATTAAATCCGGAGAGTCCTTTTCTGGTTCAGCCGCCACCGCCTTCGAGCGGCCCAAGCGCAGGAAGTCTTGGCGGGCCGGGCACGGGCGGATCATCTGACCCTTCTTCCTTCGCAAATTGGCAAAATTGGTTTAATTCATGGGGGAGTGGTACGTTCCAGTTCAATCAGACGGTAGCGTCTTGGGGGATTTGGCCTATTTTGCATATGCAGATGGTAAGTCCTTCATTGTATGGATTTGCTCTTAATTTTAACGCCCCGCCGCCGGCGACCGTGACATATGATGTATGGACGCAGCGTCATGGTAGGTTTCGCCTTGGCATTCCGGGCGCTGATCTTTTTATCCAGTATTCGGATACTAACGGTGACGGCGCGGTTGATACGTATAAATTCTTCAAAGTTAATCCGGATGGTACGTTGGGGAGAGAATTGAGTCCTCAAGAATTTTTCGATTACGGTATTAATATGGGGTATTGGGAGATTAATCCCATTACCGGAAAGCCCGTTACTAACCCTAATCAGGATCCGCCGATAGTCATTTCACGGTGCGAAGAGAAAACAAGAAACGGAAAGAAATATTACGCCTGTTACGATTCTAAGGGTAATTTAGTAGTTGAGGCGGAGAGTCCGCGCGCGGTCGGTATCGTTTCTGCGAATCCTAACGGCCCATTTATGTTTTATCCGGGCGCGATGCCGGGTTTTGGTATCGTTCCTATGCCCCCGCCTGCAAACCCTCCGCAGGTACGGCCGTAACTACTTATCCACAGCCGTCCGTATATAGCCCGCGTGATATAGTTAGGGGAGTGGCGTAAAAAAGACTGGCGGGTGAGGCCAGTCTGGTGGGGTGCGGCATAGGCCGCGGATCATTCGCCGATTTTCGGCATTTCGCCCAACCGCTTGTTCATGCTCTCGAGTGATTCATCGAGATTGCGGTTGATAGTAGCGCGTTCTGCGCTTTCCCGTGCTTCTTCTTTGTGACACTTACCGCACAAGACGAAGCATGTACCAAAGAACGTAACGCAAAGGACGGCGATGACGGCGACTCGTTTCATGGCATCTCTCCTGAAAAGGGTGAAATAGCGATATAACGTGAGTGGGGAGGTCTGTTAATATATTACCAGTATAATGTATATTTGTCAATATACCACTAAAAAAGCATTATTAATGGCTTTTTTAAGCTTTTTTTGTTTTTCATATATAGCGTATGCGGATCCCCAAACTCCGCCCAATCTAATTGTCTCTCCTGAAATAAAAAATGCGATTGATAAATTCGTTAATGATTTTGTTAATGCTGAATTAGTGGCGAAGTTGAAGGAAATCGATGCGATGTTTCCCGAGCCGCGCAGTGCAGATGATAAAAGAAGGGCTGCGGCCGCTAAAGAAGCAGCTCGGGCTGCCGCGGAGGCGAGCAAGGAAATTCTTCGGACTCAGCTCATGCAGGCGTGCTTCGAGGCTAAATGCCAGACGGATACGGTAAAGAAAATGGCGGAAGCTTATGTAATAAAGACGGAGGCTTCAAAAATGATCCAGGAGTATATGAAATTCATGGACGGTTTTATAGCTGATGCTAATAAACAGTCAGCTGAGATGAAAGCTGCTTTAGACAAGCTGAATGCGGGTATCGCGAATGGTAACGCCACCGTTAATGCGTGGTGGAATATTTTTGGCATCGGGCAAAGCGCTTTGACACAGGCGCAATATGCCCGTGCGTATGCCGAAGCAATAGCAAAAAGGATAAAAGAGATAAACGAAATCCTCGCACGGCTTAAAGAGGATCTTAAGGATCTTCAGGATGGAATGAAAAACAACACTATTTCACCGAAAACGGCGGCCGAATGGATAGCATATGACAGGACTTTAGTTGCCGACATTCAGCGTCTTCTCGGGGAAATAATCGGCTATATGCAGAGACCGGAGCTCGCCGCCGTCATAGCCAAGAATGCTCCGGAAATTGATCTGGCGGCGAAAATAAAGGCAGCGCAAGAGCTTTTAGATCAGGTTAATAAGAAGATCAAGGAGTCGGAGTCAGAGCGTGCAGAGCAAATGCAACAGCAACTTTTAAATGTCTTGCCTATACCGGTTGACATAACGCGGCCCCTCCCTCCTCAGCTTGCGATTCCTCCGCGGGCTAGGCCGATTCCTCCGGCGGGAACGGATCCTTTTGCACCTACTAATCCACCCGTAACTCCTGCACCGACTACGCCGTCGCGTCCTACCCCTACGGCGTCTCCGTCACGGCCCGCAAATCCTCCTATTATGCCCCCACCAACGACATATCGGTTGCAATGGCCTATTCTGAATATTTTCGGCCAGCCTACGGGAAGTTACGATGTTTTTGAATATCCTTCATCGGAAAAGAATCCGACGCCATATAACGGCGTATATAAGGGTAGGATATCGCCCCAGCAAGGTCCAATCCAAGCATTGCCGTCGTATGATAGATAAATTTAAAAAATGAAAACTGCTATACTAAAACACATGGGAATCAAAAAAATAATTGCAGTCGTTTTCGCTGGTATATTTTTCAACTCGATCGCTTTCGCCGCCGCTCCGGTAGTGGTTGTTTTAACTGCTCCGGATAGGTGCCCGCCGTGCAGGCAAATGGAGCCAGATATCGCCGCTCTTATTGCGCAAGGGTATCAAGTTCGGACTATTAATCCTGATGCCATGACTCCAGAGGACACTGCTCTTATAAATAGTCTCCGTCCTCGTATTACATCAATACCAGCGACAATCGTTTTAGATGGTAATAGGGAGATTAACCGTATTGAAGGCAGGGCTTCGCGTGCGCAGCTTGATAGGTTATTAGCTGATAATAACATGCGTCCTCAACCCCCTGTTACAACCCCTCCACCTCGCCCATCCGTTACCCCTCCTCGCCCTTCAACTGCTGGCAACCGGCCTACGACTCCCCAGCGCCCTCCGTCCATTCCGGTTCCGCCAGCCCAGCTGCCTGATAGTGCGTTTACGGCTCCCCTTAATTGCAGCATGCAAACAAGTGGTGAGCATAGGGGTGAGTATAGGTGTCAGTATGTTAATAGTGAAGGCGTCTTAATGCAATTTTATGTCGGTACTGACCGAAGGGATTTCTTCGACACTATTGCTAATCTTGCTCGGAATAACGAAATCCTTTTAGCTGATCCACGGACTGGCGCTGTGCGGCCCATGTCACGCCCACCGAGCCAGTTACCGTCAACTTTACCGCCGGTACCAGGGGATCCGGGGTATGTTCCTCCGCGGCCCCGCCCCCCTACGCCGCCGCGTGTTATCCCCGGTAATGATGATTGGACTCCTGTTCCTACGCCGCCCGCACGAGCTCCTATTGTAGCTGCAAACGGCAGGGGATATATCGTTACCTTCCCTGGCATGATCCCTATCATTATTACGGGCGCAGAAATAGACGCCGTTTTGCAAGCATCGAGAACGGATATCGGGACCCGCGCCGAAATCGCTTTAATGCTCGCCGCGCAGAGAAATATGGTCCCTGCGCCCGTTGCCCCAGGATCAACCCCTCCCGCAGTTCGTCCTCCTGCGAATACTGTACCAGCTACGCCTGCCCCCGATCGGCACGTACTTGGTACGCCGAAGCTTGTTGATGGAGTTTGGGAGGTAAAGGTGCAAATTTGCACGGATACTACGTGCATAACAAAAACGATCCGTATTAATAATTCTTCTACTGTATCAACCCCTGAGGCTGCTGCGGCAGCGGCCCTCCGCCAATCGGTGGAGGCGCCGGCACCACGGCCACGCTCCGCTACGGTAACGCCGAATGCGCCCCCGCCACGGGGTGCTGTTACGGATCCTTTCACCGAGCCTTCAGAAGAAGAAATGCGCCGAATAGAGGCGGAGACGAGGCGAATACAGGAAGAGAATCGCCTTCAGGATGAGCGCAATATACAAAGGGGTGGTAATTCCGTTATTCGTCCAAGACCTTAATGAGAATAGGTAAGATAGTATCTACCGGTTTTATAAGTGCCTTCCTTTTTTTACAAGCAACGCCTTTTAATTCCTTGGCTTTCGAGCCACCCCTTACTGTCGAACAGTTGCGTGCGAGGCTTGCGGAAGCGCGTGCTCAGCAGGAGCAGATACGCCGTGTAGCCGAGCGTTTAGACGCGAACGAATCGATCGCTCGGTTACATATTACCCGCAACGGCGTGCCAACTTCGAACGGTACAGGTTTTTTAGTTGGTTGTTCGCCCTCGGCGGACCCCGCGCATCCCAACTCCCAGGCCTGTTTTTTGGTTACCGCTTCCCATTTATTCGGCGCGCAGGATGCTACGGGGCGTATGGTTCTTGATAGATATGGTCGCATTACCGTTGATAACCCAGCTTCTTTCGGCGTTACGGCAGATTTTTTCAGAGATAATGAAATGATTACTAGGGAGGGTCTTACGGTCCAGATGTTTCCTTGGGTAAATCCCGTCGTTATTCCGGATAGGGATTTAGCATTAGGGGTAATATATATACCGAATAGTGCAAATCTGAATATCCCTTCGATTCCCGTAAATACCAGTCAGACACTCCCTGTTGGTACTCATGTAATAGGTGTCGGTTGTCGCGGCGACGGCCCCCCTACATTATATACGGGGCCGAACGCGTGCGTTAACAGAATCGAGCAGGGTGGCTGTATTGTGACGAACCAGATACCCTATCCGGGTGATTCTGGCGGCCCTTTATACACATACGATGAAAACGGTCGTTTGGTGGTTTCCGGGGTTTGCCAAGGAAGGAACTTACCACGGGAGGCTACTGGTACGTTCGCTTCTTTACAGTACCTCCCTGAGCTTTTAAGACAAAATCAGCTTCAGAACGCTGCGCTTAGGGCACAGGGTGTAGTCATACGGGATGGACGTGTAATTACGACTCAAAAGCCCTGTATTTCTCCTACCCCTACCCGTTCGCGTTAATGAATAATCGTATTTTTTACGCACCGTAAAAATTAACCTTTTAATTCATAGGTTTTAGATATGCTATACTGCTAACCAATGACGAAATCCCAAAAAATAATTTTAAGTAAAGATGACGACGTAAAGGACTTAATGGGTCATGTTGCCGCGGAAGACGCGACGCATCTCACATTTGTAATCCCTAAAGCATCTGTTTTATTAGATGACGACGGCGTGTGGAAGAAGCTCGCGAAGGTGGCGACTGCTATGGGGAAAGAATTGAAGATCGAGTCCGTTGACGACGGCGTCCTTGCGGGTGCTACGAAAGCCGGTATCC
Organism: Candidatus Harrisonbacteria bacterium; assembly: GCA_023244855.1. Lineage (GTDB taxonomy): Bacteria > Patescibacteriota > Minisyncoccia > UBA6257 > UBA11618 > CALRGO01. The sequence continues at coordinate 11,774 of JAHFLO010000008.1, forward strand.
ATGCAGTGAACCCGTTTTTCGATAATGATAGCGCCGCTCCGTGGCAGGCAGAAGAATCTAAAGAGGATGCTGATGAAGAAGAGTCTGATGAAGATGGCGAAGGAGATGGTGAAGACGGTAATATCGCCGTAGAAGAGCCGGTGTATGCGACCGCTGTCGTAAATAAAATCCGCCCTGGTGTGCCGAAACCCAAACCTAAGCCGGTGTACCGCCATAAGATTGAGGTTGCGGACGACGAGGAAGACGATGAATTTACGAGGAAACCGCGGCGTATTGGTATGCCGCGCCGGAAGTGGATCATCGCCGCAATAGTGCTTGCTATAGCCATCCCTTCGTACTGGGTGGCGTTCGCCGTTTTGCCGCGCGCCTCGATCACCATCGTTACGCAAAAAAAGGATTGGGAATTCAATAACTTCCTTGCTATAGAAAAGAACGGGCCGGTGCCGAGCTCCATCCTTACCGAAAAGAAAAACGCGCAGATGACCTTCCCCGCGCTCGGCAAAAAGGTGGTGAGTAATAAGGCGGTCGGCACTATCACCGTATACAACGCGTATAGCTCCGAGCCGCAGCAGCTCGTCGCTACCACCCGCTTCATGACGGCAGACGGCAAGATCGTGCGCCTTGCAAAAAACGTAACCATACCGGGGGCAAAGATCGACGGCGGCAAAATCACCGCGTCTTCCATAGAAGCCGAGATCGTGGCGGATAAGCCAGGCCCTTCGTACAACATCCCAGCTACTCAGCACCTTTCGATCCCTGGGTTTAAGGGTACGGCAAAGTATGCGGGCTTTTACGGCGACATTACGAAGGCGATGACGGGTGGATTTACGGGCGAAGCGGCATACCCCACGGACGATGACGTTAAAAACGCGAAGGCGAAGATCGCGGAAGTTCTCTCGAGTACTCTTACGGCCGCGCTCCGCGCGAAAGCGGGCGCCGACTACGTGCTTACGGAAGGCGCTACTAGCCTTACGCTTACGAAGACCGACGTGAACCCGCAGGTGAACGCGAAGAACGAATTTTCGGTATTCGCTGAAGGCGAGATGAAGGCGCTCGTTTTCAAGGAGAGCGACCTCATAGGCTATTTTGCGGGTAAGATGAAAGCGGACGAGGACTTCGGTCCTGACTGGTCCTTTAAGACGACGAAAGTCGCCTATGAAGTCCCGAAAGTCGATTTTGCCGCGGGCAAGATGTCGCTACCCGTTGATTTTAAGGGTACCGCAGAGTTACCCGTCGATTTAGATGTGGTCCGCAAGCTCGTTACGGGCAAGTCTGCGGACGAGCTCAAGGCCGTTCTTTTTGAGATTCGGGGCATCGGAAGCGCGGAGGTTACCTTGTGGCCGATGTACGTAAGAAGAGTCCCTAAAAACCCTTCTCCTGAGAAGCTTACGTTTTCCGTCGAGTAGCTATGCATGCTGCGTTTGACCAATACGGTTTTCCCATGCTACTATCGGTGAGCTGATTATGAGCGAAGAGCGCACCGTAGAGGGCAAGGTCATCGAGGCATTGCCGGCAACCACGTTCCGTGTCGCGCTCCCGAGCGGGGAGGAGATTCTCGCGTATCTCGCGGGCAAAATGCGGTTGCACCACATTAAGATTCTTCCGGGTGACAAAGTGCTTGTCGAAATCGGGGAATACGACGATGCGCGCGGGCGCATAACAAGAAGACTATAATGCAAGTAAAATCATCGGTTAAAAAAAGGTGCGATAAGTGCAAGGTCGTGCGCAGGCGCGGCAAGGTGTACATTATCTGCGTTACGCCGAAGCATAAGCAACGGCAGGGTTAATCATATGAGACTTTTCGGTATAACTATTCCTGATGGCAAGCGTGTCGAGGCATCCCTCGAATATTTTTACGGCGTCGGCCCCGCGCGCGTACAGGCTATTTTGAAATCCACGAAAATTGACCCGAATAAGCGTACGAAAGACTTGACCCAGCAGGAAGTCGGTCTTATAAAGGAATTCATTGAAAAGAATTTCAAGATCGAGGGTGACCTCCGCTTGATCGTTAAGCAAGATATCCAGATGTTGAAGGAGCTTAACTCGTACCGCGGGTTGCGCCACATGCGTAGGCTACCGGTACGTGGCCAGCGCACGAAGACGAATTCGCGTACGGTGCGCGGTAACGTCCGTAAGACGGCGGGCAGCGGTAAGCGCAAGGTAGAACTGAAATAGTATCTATGGGAAAGAAACAAGTAAAAACTGAAACGCCCGCAGAGGCATTAAAGACGGCTGAGGTAGTTGATACCGCGGTGGCGAAAGCTGCCTCGTCTTCGGCTAAGAAACTCCAGAAGGGCCGTGCGTACATCAAAGCTACCTACAACAACACCATCGTTTCGGTTACTGACGACCGCGGTAACTTGGTGGCATGGTCTACCGCCGGATCCCTCGGCTTCGCAGGCCCGAAGAAGGCGACGCCCTTCGCCGCTTCGAAGATCGTCGCAACGCTTACGGAAAAGCTTAAGAAGTCAGGCCCCTCGGAACTTGCGGTATTCGTTAACGGTTCGGGTGGCGGCAGGGACTCGGCTATCAGGTCGTTTATTAACCAAGGTTTCAACGTAGTGTCGATTACGGATGTAACGCCCCTTGCGCACAACGGCGTAAAGGCTCCGAAGCCGCGCCGTATCTAATATTTAATACAATGTTTGTAACAAGCGAAAAAAAGGAACGCGCGTTAGGAGTCAGGCTTAACCTCAAGCCGGAGCGTTGTTCGTCCGGCAAGTGCGCAATGGTAAAGAAGCCGCGCCGCCCCGGCATGCACGGCGCAAAGCGCGAGCGCCAGCCTTCTGAAATGAAGACGCAGTTGCAAGAAAAGCAGCGCCTGCGCCTTACCTACGGCCTGCGCGAATCCGCCATGCACCGCGTGGTGCACGAGGCTATGCACAAGAAGGGCAATACCGCGGAAATTTTAATGTCTCTTTTAGAGCGCCGTATCGACAACGCCGTATACCGCTTGGGCTTCGCGCCCTCCCGCTCCGTTGCCCGCCAGCTCGTTGGCCACGGCCACATCTGCGTAAACGGCAAGAAGGTCACGATCCCGTCGTACCGTGTGCGTGCGGGTGAAATTATATCTATTCGCCCTGAGTCGAAGGATCATTCGCTTTTGAAGGACCTTAAGGAGAATCTCGTAAAAGCAGCCGAGGCTCCGGTGTGGATTGCCCGCGACGCCGAAAAGCTTACGGGGACTATTTCTTCTGATCCGAAGGATATCGCCGCACCCTTTGACATTAGCTTGATTGTTGATTATTATAGTAAGTAAACCAGTCCCAGCAGGCATATGCCTTTGTTCCGCGGTGGCGGTCGAAAGGAATATGCGACGCTGGGCATAACGCTACAAAAAATATGAACATAACGTCGCTTAACGAAACCGTCAGCGTAAAGACCGTCTCCGAGACGGATTTTGAGGGAGCCTTCGAGATAGAGGGTTTGTATACCGGCTACGGCCTTACCATGGGTAACGCGCTTCGTCGCGTGCTTATTTCTTCGCTTCCGGGCGCGGCTATTACCCGTATCAAAATTAAGGGTGTTAACCACGAATTCTCGACCCTCGAAGGCCTTTCGGAAGATATTGTCGAGCTTACGCTTAATTTAAAGCAGGTTCGTTTTCGCTTGTACTCCGACGAGCCGCAGACGGTAACCTTGAAGGTTAAAGGCGAAAAGGAGGTGACGGCCGGCGACATCGAGACGAACGCGCAGGTGGACGTAGTAAATAAGGATGCGTATCTCGGCCGCTTAACCGCAAAAACTGCCGACCTCGACATGGAGCTTACCGTTGAACGCGGCTTAGGGTATATGCCTGTCGAAGTATCACGCGCGGAAAAACTGCCGATTGGCGTTATCGCGCTTGACGCGATTTTCACGCCTATTACTCTCGTTACCTTCGTCGTCGAGAACATGCGTGTTGGCGACCGCACGGACTACAACCGCTTAAAGCTCCGCATTGTTACCGACGGCAGCATCACGCCTTCGTTCGCTTTGAACGCGGCCTGCACTATTCTCGAGTCTCATTACTCGAAAATTGCGCTCGTGGA
>JAHFLO010000028.1 GCA_023244855.1 Candidatus Harrisonbacteria bacterium
CCGCAACCCTTACGCCGCAGGCGCAGGACGCGTTTCTAAAAATAGTCGAAGAGCCGCCGGAGCATGGCCTTGTATTATTTGTGGCGCGTGACCCCGCCTTTCTTTCACCTGCACTCCAATCGCGGTTTCAAAAGCTCTTCGTGCCGTCGTCTATTAGCGAGGCGCTCCCTGAAGATGCTGTAGCTGAGGCGGACGAGTTTTTGAATGCGGGCGCTTCGGGTAGGAAAGAGATTATGAAACAAATACTCGAGCGAGACGATCCGGCTGTGAATTTGTTTGCGACGGCGGTAATGGCGGCGCTCGATAAGAACCCGCACAAAAATTGGCGGGCGCTTAAGGAGATGTCGTATCGGCTGATGCTTATGGGTCGCCATACAACGAACCGCAAGTTGCAATGGGAGGCGATTTCATCGTATTTATAAGGGATATGGATTCACTTATGAAACAGTTTGAAGCGGACTTGCAGGGCGCGGTAGCGCACTTCAAAGATGAATGTTTTGGCATTCGTACTAATCGGCCCAGTTCGCGTTTAGTGGAAGACGTTAAAGTAGAATATTTCGGGCAGATGACGCCCGTAAAGCAGTTAGGGTCAATTATGATAATCCCGCCCCGCGAAATGGCGGTTTCGGTGTGGGATAGGGGCGCGGCAACCGAAGTGGCAAAGGCGATAGAGAGCGCCAACTTAGGACTTTCCGTTTCGGTGGACGGTTCTACGGTTCGCTTGGCATTGCCGCTTTTAACTGACGAGCGGCGCGTCGAGCTTATTAAGCTCGCAAAAGCCCTCGCGGAAAAAGAGCGTATCAAGGTGCGCGGGTATCGCGATGACATTAATAAAAAAATTAAAGGGCAAGAATTGGACGAAGACATGCAATTCCGCATGAAAGAGCGCGTGCAAAAGGCGGTGGATGCGGCAAACGGCGCTATCGAAGCGCTTTTAGAATCGAAGACCGTAGAGATTAATGACTGAGCTTATCGTTTTTGGGGGGCTTGTTTTGCTTGTGCTTGTGCACGAGTTGGGGCATTTTGCCGCGGCAAAAATATTCGGTATGTATGTGGAAGAATTCGGCATTGGTTTTCCGCCACGCTTGTTTTCAAAGAAGTGCGGGGAGACGCGCTATAGCGTTAACGTGGTTCCGCTTGGCGGTTTCGTTAAATTGCATGGGGAATTGGATAGTACGCCGAGCCGATCTTTTATGCGCGAAAAGGCGTGGAAGCGCGCCATAGTGCTTGTTGCGGGTGTTGTGATGAATTTCCTCGCAGGTTTCTTACTATTTTCCGCAGTGCTTTGGATGGGCGTGCCCCCCGCGGTTTTCATAGGCGAGGTAACAGTCGGCGGTCCTGCGGAGGTTGCGGGGCTCCGGCAAGGGGACATCGTGAACGGCTTTACGGACCCGAACGCCTTCATGGCGCACGTGAAGAAAAACCGTGGTAAAAAACTTTCCCTTTCCGTAACGCGGTCGGGCATTATTGAAACAATTACTATCGTTCCGCGCGTGAGCCCGCCTAAGGGCGAAGGTGCGCTTGGTGTCACGCTCGTGGGCGGCGGAGCTGCGCCGGCGGGTTTATGGGATGGTTTGTATGGTGGTTTCATTATGGCGTCCGGTACTTCGTGGGCCGTTATTACCGGTCTTATTGGGCTTTTGTCCGAGCCAGAAGCCGTCATGGGTCCCTTGGGAATTTTTCGCGTGGCATCCGGCGCGGGCGCTGTTGGCTTCGCCTACGTCCTCCAGCTTTTGGGGATCATATCCCTTAATCTCGCGGTGCTTAACTTGTTGCCTATTCCTGCGCTCGACGGCGGCAGGTTGCTATTCTTGCTTATCGAAAAAATCCGCCGCAAGCAGTTCTCGCCGCAGTTTGAAGCTCGCATGCAGGGAATATCCTTTCTTTTTCTCTTTCTCCTTATAGTTGGAGTTACCATAAAGGACGTAACGGCGTTTTTCTAGAACCTATCTCGAAAATAGACCGTAACTGGTTTCGTGGGATTTTCGAGCGAGAAAGGCGATCTTTCGACGAGGAATACAGAAGTATTCCGAGGAGAAAATCGCATTTTGCAGCCGGAAATAACTGAAACCAGTACGGACGTTTTTCAAAAGCTATTTTTGAGATAGGTTCTAACTTGTCATTTCCGTTTTCGCGTGTACGATAAGGGCATGAGGCAATCTTCTTTATTCGCTAAAACTTCGAAGACGGCGCCGAGTGACGCCGTATCCGCTAACGCTGCCCTTTTGGAACGCGGCGCGTTTGTGTATAAAAATTCCGCGGGGGTGTATTCGTACTTGCCGCTCGGCTGGCGCATTATTAAAAAAATAGCGGATATCGTGCGCGAAGAAATGGACGCATTAGGTAGTAACGAAATGTTGATGCCCGCGCTCGTGGATAAAAAATATTTGGAAGCGACTGATAGGTGGGGAGTGGATGTCGGCTACCGCGTACGGGGAATTGATGAAGCGGTAGACGCGTTCGCGCTCGGCTGGACGCACGAAGAGGTCCTTACGGAGATCGCTTCGCATCATATAAGCTCGTATCGCGATGTGCCGTTTTCGGCGTACCAAGTGCAAACGAAGTTTCGTAACGAAGCGCGCGCGAAATCGGGTATTTTACGCGGAAAGGAATTTATCATGAAAGACATGTATAGTTTTCATGCCTCGCAAGAAGACTTTGATTCGTTTTATGAAAAAACGAAGCAGGCGTACGCGAATGTGTTTGCTCGTTGCGGACTCGACGCCTATTGCACGCGCGCGGCTGGCGGCGCCTTCACGGGTAATATAACGCACGAGTTTCAAGTGGTTTCGCCGGTTGGTGAGGACGTGATATACGTGTGTCCGAAGTGTCGCTACGCCGAAAACAAGGAAGTGGCGACTGTGGTGCAGGGGGATGCGTGCCCCGAGTGCAAGGGTGTAATAGAAGAAAAGACGGCAATTGAAGTCGGTAACATCTTTCCGCTCGGTACGAAATATTCTGACGCATTCAATTTAAAATTCCTCGGGGAAGACGGCGTAAAGAAACCTGTAATCATGGGTTCGTATGGTATTGGTATTTCGCGCCTTATGGGGACGATCGCTGAAGTCCATCACGACGACGCGGGGCTTGTATGGCCCGCGTCCGTGTCGCCTTTCGCGGTGCATCTTTTGGACTTCACAAAATCGGGTGACGCGGCAAAAAATGCCTACGAGGCATTGCAAAAGCGGGGTATTGCGGTACTCTGGGACGACCGGCAAGTAAGCCCAGGAGACAAGTTGGCTACGGCTGATTTACTGGGTATTCCCGTACGTGCGGTTATAAGCGAAAAAACCGGCGACATGATAGAGATAAAGCGCCGTAATTCGGCAGAAGTGAAATTGGGAACCATCAACGATCTTATTTAATGTTTAATTATTTTGGTAAAAGCATCGGTATCGACCTCGGTACCGCGAACACCTTGGTGTATCTCGCGGGGCGGGGTATTGTCGTGAACGAACCTTCCATTGCCGCGGTAAACGCGAAGACGGGTAGCGTTCTCGCTATCGGTCTTGAGGCGAAGAAGATGCTCGGTCGCACCCCTGGCCACATTAACGTTATCCGCCCGCTCGTAAATGGCGTGATATCCGATTTCGAAATGACACAGGAAGTAATGCGTCATTTCTTGAAGCGTGCGGGCGGATCCAGTCCCTTCTTCAGTTACAATCGCGCGATCGTAGGCGTGCCGAGCAACCTTACGGAAGTGGAGCGTAAGTCCGTGGAGGACGCGGTGATTGG
>JAHFLO010000003.1 GCA_023244855.1 Candidatus Harrisonbacteria bacterium
ATTTTCGCCGTGCGAAGCCCCGCGAGCGCGAGGTGGCCGGTAAGTATGGATATGTCGTGCTCGGGGTTTTTGCCCCCGAAAAATACACCGATAGTCATGGTTTTACAGGTAATTATCTGGCCAATCGTTTTGGAATAGTACTACGTCCCCGCTCTTTAGGATAGTCGGCAAGGCCGTATGGGCTTCCGTGGCCGTATTGAACCACAGGATATCTTGGTTCTTAAATTCCCCTGCTTTTAGACCTTCGGCTATGAATCCCGTCGCGCTGTTTTTAATGAGGATTACGATGTCTGCCACTGAAGCGAGATCTGTGCCGATAGAGCGGTGGATTTCCGCGCTTCGCGAGCCCATTTCGACGAGGCCGGGGGTGACGTAGATCCTCCGTTTGTTTTTAAAACGGGCGAGTACTCGCACGGCTTCGCGCGCGCCGTCCGGATTGCCGTTATAGCTGTCGTCAATTACCAATATGCCGTTTGCTGCGTTGAAGGGCTCTAGGCGGTGCGCTATAGGCCGTGCCATGGCTACCCCATGCGTAATTTCGGCGCGTGTCATGCCTAAGGTTTCTGCCACGCAGACGGCGCCCATAAGCGTTGCCGGAGCGTAGCCGCCAAGGAGCGGGGTTGTGAGGCGGTACGCCTCGCCATGCTCATTTGTAAGAGAGAAAGACTGCCGCAGGCCGTCCGGCTCAAAGCGAGTATCCGCTATACGATAGCGTGGTAGATCCCCTGCTACGTCGCCGTAAAAGATTGCAGTACGTCCTTCGAGGTTTTCGGCGTACTGTGTGCGTACGCGCTTGTCCTCGGCGTTAAGGATTGCGACAGCTCCTTTCTTAGCGTGCCGGACAATTTCGAACTTGGCGCTTATGGTATTTACGATACTGCCAAAGCGTTCGATGTGCGCCTCGTTGATACCTGTGAGTACGGCAACGTCGGGTGGCGTAAGGGCGCAGAGTTCGCGTATGTCCCCTATGTGGTATGCGCCCATTTCTACGACGAGGACTTCGGTTTCGGCTGATACTTTTTCAAGTACGAAGCGCGCGATCCCTACGGGGGTGTTTACGCTTTCGGGCGTTGCAAGCGTCGCGAACCGTTCGGCAAGTATTGAAGCGAGTATGGCCTTCATGGTGGTTTTGCCGTAACTGCCGGTAATGGCGACGATTTTAAGGTTAGGGAACCGCGCGAGCTTGTGCCTTGCTTTGCGCAGTATGCGGCCTTTTGCGAACGAGTCGAGCGGCAATGTTATAAGTACGGCGAGCGCGAGGTATGCGGGGAAAATAAAAAGGCTTACCAGTGCAAAAATCGCAGCGGTTATTGCGCTTGTAGAATAGAAAATAAAGCTGGCTATGATGATGGCCGCGATTGCGGCGAGTAGGGTTATCGCTTTAAGCTTTATAGTCCAAACGGCTTTTTGGCGCATGTCGGCGTTAACCGAATAACGGCGTGCTAAAACGCCAAAATACCGCCCGAGGTCGTACTGCTCGAGCTGCAGGAGCGCTATATGGTAGCGGATTAAGCGAACCGGATTCATTGCCGGTAATACTAGCGTATTTACAGCTTTTTTACCACTAAACGGCGATATTTTTTGTAAGTAGTGCGACGAATTTTTCAGGCTGCTCGCTGAAGCAATAATGCCCTGTGCCTTCAATAACTTCGAGACGGGCGTTTAGGATGAGATGCGCCATGTGCTTGCCATATACAAGCGGGGCCGTAACGTCTTTATCACCCCAGACTATAAGCGTATCGGTTTTAATGCGCGGTAGGAGCGGGTCGAGGTTTTCGTTTATGATATTCACGAACGTTTTTTGCAGTTCTGGAGTAGCAAGATAATCTTCCGCGCCCATCCATGCGTACATTTTTTTGCGGAGCGGAGTCATAAAGCGTGGGGCAAAAAAAGGCTTCGCGATTTTTGCGAGGCAGGCTTTGAGCCCTACAAAAGCGGGCCGTGCGCCGCCGCTTGCGACGAGTACGAGCTTGTCCATAAAGTCCGGACTTTCTGCAGCGAGCTTTGCAGCGATGCGTGCGCCAGCGGAGTGGCCTATGACTGCATGAATTTTTAGGTCGAGCTTTTCCGCGAATATGCGTACGGTCTCGGCGTAGTCATGAAGTGTGTAGGGCTGCTTAGGAGCTTCGGACGCGCCAAATCCGGGGAGATCTATGAATATAAGGCGGTGGCCGGAGTTTTCCATGAGCTGCGCGACGGGTAGCCAGGCTTCTTTATTGGAGCGCCAGCCGTGGAGAAAAATAAGGGAACGGTCACCGCGTCCGGCGGTGCTGTATGATATGACGGACTCATTGATGATGATTTGGCGGGATTCCATTCGTAAACGTTCGTCGTAGCACAAAAAGAAAAACTGTTTAGTTTTTCTTTTTGTGCTCCCACGGAGAATCGAACTCCGGTTTCGACGATGAGAACGTCATGTCCTAACCACTAGACGATAGGAGCTTGGCATTAATAACCTCTTTTCGAAATGAGTCCTAAGCCCTCGATAATCGCTTCGAGTCCTTGTCCCGTTATGAGGACAAGGTCGTCGCGTTCGATGATAGCTTGCAATTCGGCTGCCGCCGCTTCCCCGTTATCAAAGCGTATTTTCTTTTTACTGTCAACGTTTATTGGACTATTTCCTATAGTTATTATTGCGTCGCACGTCTTAATTGCGAGTTTATTTAATATATCTTGCATACGCCACTCGTCGCCCTGTTTCTGTACCGCGCCGAACACACCAATGACGCGCTTTGCGGGTATTGCGAGAGCGGCTTCGAGGGCGTTGTATAAGGCTTCTTCGGTGGACGCATTAGTGTCGTTTAGCATGTATGTCCCCTTTTTACCCATAGATAGGCTCATACGGCCTTTCGGTATTTCCAAGTAGCGTAGTGCTTCCGCGGTACGCGCGAGATGCAAGCCAAAGGCTGTGCCAACGCACATCGCGGCCGCCGCGGCGTATGCAGCTGCTTTGCCAAAGGTGTTATCCATTGTGACATGAGCTGATTGGTTGCCGTATGTGACGGTAAAAGATATGCCTACGGGTTTGTTTCCGCTTGGTGTTTTTTCGGATCGGTGGACGAGATTGCTAAGTATAAGGTCCGCACCCTCTTCGAAGCCGAACGTTATTGCCCGTGCGCGCGTGCGCAAAGCGACAGCGCGGGTGCGGGCGTCATCGCGGTTAATGACTGCGTAGCCGTTAGATGGCAATCCGCTTAAAAGTCTTCCTGCGTCCGTTTCGCTTTCGTGGGCGATTGCCGTAACGATAGTTATTTGCGGACGGGCAATAGATATAAAACGGTGAGACTCTCCTTTGGGGCATTCGAGGATAAGAAGCTCAGGATAGTTGGATGACATGTATGCCGTTTTAAATGCCGTCCATAAGGCGCGCGTCCAAAAAAGGAATCCGCTTTCTTCTTTTTTGATACCGAGTGCAGCAAACGGTAAGTGCATCCGCTCATTCACTTCTTCACTTGTTGTGTGTATAGAGCGGATATCCGCAAGAACGCTCATCAGTGCAACTTGTGTGGTTGTTTTTCCGACACCTCCCGTTATTGCGATGATCCCTGGTTCGTATTTTAAAACTGCGCGCATTGCGCAGTGCATTATAAAAGCTTCGCGTTTCTCAACGATAAACGGCATGCGGTTACTGTACCACAGGTTCTGCCTGTAAGTTGTCCGGCGGTATGCCGTAATAATCGATTATGAATTCCGCAAGTTGCCGGAATGCGGGGACGACCGTCGTTCCCGCAAGCGGGGCACCTCTTGGCTTATCAAGTTTTATAAGTATCGCAATGCGTGGTTTCGAGGCGGGGAAGAACCCCGTGTAGGTATTGATAACGTCCTTCGTGTAGCCGCCGCGCACGAAGTCCACCGCCTGCGCGGTGCCGGTCTTGCCCGCCACCGTGAAGTTTGGGATATGCGCCACCCGCGCCTTATCTACTGCCGAAACCATCATCGTAGTCGTCTGGTCCGCCGCCTTTTTCGTGAGCACCGTACGTACCGTTGTAGGTTCCGTGCCCGCCGTTATAAAGGGTTTCATGAGGGAGCCGCGGTTCGCGATTGCGCTTATAGCCGTAAGCATTTGGATTGGGGTAACGGCCACGCCTTGCCCGAAAGAGGCTGCGGCGAAGTCGATGTCCGCCGTGTGCGTTTTGATGTTTTTTAGGTTGCCGCCGACTTCGCCCGGCAATTCGATGCCAGTGGGGTCTGCGAAACCGAAGTTGACGACATATTTATAAAACGGCGCGTTGCCGATTTCCCTCTGCATGAAGGCGGCGCCGGTATTGAGCGATTCTTCGATTACGTTCGTCATCGTCACGGTGCCGTGCGCTTTCAAATCCCAGTTGCGAATAACTGTGCCGTCGTCGAATTTCAGGGCGCCCGTGTCGTAATAGGTCATGTCGGGCGTGATAGCTCCTGTGTCGAGGCCGATCGCGGCAGTAATGACCTTAAAGACGGATCCTGGTTCGTAGCGCGCCTGCACTGCGGGGTTCGTAAGGTTTTTAAGCGGAGAATCGGAATACGATGCGGGGTCGAAGTCGGGCGCGGAGGCCATTGCGAGGATCTTGCCGGTTGCCGGTTCCTGCACGATTACCGTTCCGCCTTCGGCATGCTTCTCCGTAATAAGCTTTTTGAGTATTTTTTCCGCTTCCGTTTGTATTTGCCGGTCGAGCGTTAAGGCAACGTCGGCGCCTTGGGTTGCGTCCGTTACCGTGCCGTTATCGAGTGATCCTGCGGTGCCTGCAAGCGTCTTCTCGAACTGTTTTTCAATGCCGTAGCGGCCTACCGTACTATCGTCGTCGCCTGAGGGCGCTACAAACCCGATTACGTGGCTTGCGAGTGAGCCATGGGCGTAAAGGCGTTTTTCCTGTTCGTCCATGCGAATACCGGCAATATCCGCTTCTGCTATTTGGGCCGCCTGTTCGGGGGTAGGGTCCTTCAAAAGTACTTGGTACGAGCCTTTTTTACCGAGGATTTTACGTACGGCGTCGGCTTCCATGCCGAGTATGGGGCTTAAGTTTTCGACCGCCGTATCAATATCTTTTATTTCGCGCGGGACGGCGATAACTACTTGGTGCGGCTGGTTACCCGCTACGGGAAACAAATCACCGTTCTTGTCAGTCACGGTTATTAGCCCGCGGTGCGGCTCCATGAAGCCTGCAAGGCGGTATTGAGTAGCGGCGCGTAAAGAGTAAAACGACCCCTTGGCAATTTGGAGGTCATATAACTGCAAACCAAGCACTATGTACGCTACGGTGATGCCGGAGAAGACTGCGTATGACCGTAGCGATTTCATTGAAGGCTAAGACTGAAGATATCGGGGGGAAGTTATTTTTACGAAGCCGTATTCTTTCACGAGGCGTTCCATATTCGTTCCGTTCACTGCCTCGTACCAGCTGTTTTTGAGCGAGGCGTTTTCACCCCGTGCCGATTCGAGCGATTTTTGCCCCGTTTGAACATCATGTTCAACGGCTACTGTCTTAGTATATACGATTGCGTTTCCGGCCGTAAGCGCGACGATAAGAAAGAGGCCGATAACGAGGATAGGATTGGTTTTTACGCGCTTTATTTTTTTGGGATGGATGATGGTCATGGTGTTATGTAACGATGCAGATTCTTAATTTTGCGGAACGGGCGCGGGGATTTATTTTTATTTCTTCGTCGCTCGGCAGTAGGGGTTTTTTTGTGAGTATCGTGAGCCTTCCCTCTTTCGCCATTTCCCTGAAGCGGTGCTTCACGATACGGTCTTCGAGCGAGTGGAAGGATATGATCGCTACGTGCCCGCCGGGGGCAACTACCTGCGGCAGGGCGTTAATTGCCTGCTCCACGTTTTCGAGTTCCTTGTTGGCGTAGATGCGGAGCGCCATGAAAGTGCGGGTGGCGGGGTGTATGCGGTATTTACGGCCTTGGTTTGGTACCGCATCCGTTATAATATCCGCGAGCTGTTTGGTGGTTTCTACCGGCATCTTCTGTTTTATGGCGCGGGCAATACGGGCGGCGTAGCGTTCTTCGCCGTAGGTTTTGATGATGGCGGCCAAGTCGTCTTCGGAGACTTCTTTTAAAATATCCGCGATGGATTCTTGGTTATCGCTGTACGTCATTAAAAGCGGCTCGTCTTCTTGGAAGGTGAAGCCGCGGCCGGAGTGGTTAAGCTCGTCCGAAGAAATACCGAGGTCGAGGATCACGCCGTTCGCCTTAGGGAAGAGGCTGAGGCGCGCGATATCCGCCATCTCGGCGAAGTTGCCCACGGCGCAGGTAACGCGCCGATCTTCCGCATAGCGTTCCGCACATCCGCGTACGGCGTGCTCGTTCCAGTCTATGGCAAGTAGTTTTCCGGTTGCGCCCACGCGTTCCAAAATAAGGGCTGAGTGCCCTCCTGCGCCAAACGTACCGTCTATTACCGCATCCCCTGCTTTTGCTGCTATCGCATCTACCGTTTCATGAAGCATCACGGGGATATGCACTGTTCCGTTTATCTGTAATTTCGTTTCTTCCATACTGCGGGGCGTTGCGTTCATAGGGGTCAGATGCCGAGTTCCGAAAGGCGTGCGGCGATTTCGTTCGACTGGGATTCGGTTTCTGCTTTGTATTTATTCCACGCAACGTCCTCCCAAATTTCGATGCGGCTGTAGAGGCCGGCAACGACTGCCTGTTTTTTGATATTGGCGTAGGTGCGGAGATAATCGGGTAAAAGGATGCGCCCTTGGGCATCGAGCGGGGCTTCCATGGCGCCTGCAAGCATAAGGCGGCCGAAGCCACGGGCGTTCGTGTCCGTAATGGGCATTGCCGCGATTTTCTTGGCTAATTCTTCCCAATCGGTTCCGCTAAATAAGAATAAACAGCGGTCGAGGCCGCGCGTTATTACGGCGCGCTCGCCTAAAGTGGCGCGGAATTTTGCAGGGATGGCGAGGCGTCCCTTTTCGTCCGTTGCGTGCTGATATTCGCCGATAAACATTAGTGTATTTAAAAGTTATCCCCTGATCGGCCGGTTATCCCCACAGTTATCCACTCCTCCCCACAAACCTTATTTTTAATAGTATACCTCCCCACTTAGGGGTCAATGTGGATAACCCCGAATCCGCGGGGCTATGGGGACCCGTTGCGGTTAAGGGTTTGTATGAAAAAAGCCGGACACATGCGGGGTGTCCGGCTTCTGATTTTTAACTTGGTCGGAGGGATGTGTTACGGCGCAAGCCAAATTAATGAGCAATTTCGCCCATCTTCGCCGGTCTGTCCCTCATTTTCATGCCGTGTATGGGACCAGAATTTGAATGCATCTCCTTCTTTCGCACAACATGTGCATTGGGCTTCGAGGGTGATGCGTGTCTGGTAAATTCCCGCATGACAGAGAAGATCATTCGCGAGTTTGTACAAATCCACCGTTCTATTTCCACCATACTTCGTTTCGCTAAGGCAGCTTTCGAGTATTGTGGGGTGCCTGCTGAGTTGCGGATTCCAAATCTCAGTCTTATCAGGTTCGGGGATCCAGCAGCAGGGACCGATGCCGCCAAAGACCAGTGCTTCTGCTCGTAGTGGGTCAAAATGGCGCATAGCTGCCTCAATAATCCCTTCTTCATTTGCATCAGAACGAATGAGACAGCGATAACCAGCATGGAGGATTACGGCGAAATCCTCTTGCTTAAGGCAGATTATGGGACAGTCGCCGTTGAAAATTGCGACCGCCGTATCCGTTCCATGGAGCAGGGCACCGTCGGCTTTTTCTTTGGTGCGGATAAGGCGTTCGCTCCAGGTGTCGTCGTCGCTCGAGCCGATTTCGGCTATCCGTGTAGTAAATGCCGTTGCTGGGGCGAAAATTCTGCGCACCTGACTTGGTAAGACATAAGCTTGTGCCTGATCCATCGTTCTTAGGAATTCCTCTCGAGGTTTTGCGGGATGGAAATTACCGTGTTTTTTACCGAGTACTGCTTTGCATATACGAGGCATCGTCATGACTCCTTATTTTGTTTTCGATGATCGAATTCTAACTCAATATCATTATACCATTTTTTGATTAAAAAAGTCAATAGCTGCTCATTTTCTCGTTTTTTTGTGCGCATTGCTGGAATCGGACCAGCGACCCTTGCAATGTGAATGCAATGCTCTACCACTGAGCTAAATGCGCGTGCTTTTCGTATCCATAATAAACAAAAACAGCCTTTTTGGAAAGGCTGTTTTTGTTTGGCTGATGTCGAATTCTATTGGAGTTCGACGATTGCGCCTGCGGCTTCGAGCTTCTTCTTGAAGTCTTCCGCTTCGTCCTTCTTCAATCCTTCTTTCGCCACCTTCGGGGCGCCGTCGACGATTGCCTTCGCTTCTTGCAACCCAAGTCCCAAGACTTCCTTGATGACCTTGATTACTTGAATCTTCTGGCTGCCGCCGTCCTTCAAGAGGACGTTCCATGCGGTCTTTTCGTCTGCTGCAGCTGCGTCCCCTGCGCCGGCTCCTGCTGCTACGCCTACCGGCATCGCTGCCGAGATGCCGAACTTTTCTTCCATCGCCTTTACGAGCTCGGAGAGCTCAAGGGCGTTGAAGCCCGCGATCTTTTCTAAAATGTCGTTGAATTTTTCCATTGTCGTTTAATTATTAGTTTGTCTGCTTCGCCCTTTCGTTTAACGCCACCATTACCTTCTTTACCGGCATGGTAAGCATGAACGCGATCTGCGTAAGGAGTACTTCGCGCGACGGGAGCTTGGCGATTGCCACGAACTCGGCCGGCGTGATTTCTTTTTTGGTTACGAGGTCTACCCCGCCCAAAATCTGCAAGTTCTTCTTCGATTTCGCGATTTCTTTTACCAATGCGTGGATTTTTCCGGCGATTTCGAACACTTCGAGGGGGCTCGCGATCATACCTGCCTGTTGTTCAAATTTCGTCGAGGGGTCGAAGTCGATCCCTTTGTTCTTGAGCGCAATGCGCAAAAGACGCTTTTTTATAACGGTGAAGGATCCGCCCGTTTCGCGCATTAATATGCGCAATTTGCGGACTTCTGCCGTCGGTACGCTCGTGAAGTCGGCGAACAAGACGTTCTTGCTCTTGCCGATTATTTCTTCGCCGAGGGCGACTGCTTCTTTCTTTTCTGCTTTGGTTAGCATTGTGTTGTTTTACCTCTCGATTAGTTTCGAGACGTTTTGCTTATAAAGCAAAACGCGACCGTTTAGTGGCCGCGGACGTAAGAGATGGGCATTACGAGTTAATGCTTTCCTCGGCAAGGGTTAGTTGCTGTCTGCGGAACGTGCTACTAATCTATAGAATCTTAGCTATTTTGTCAATTTTAGGCGTTTTCCTTGCGCCATTTTTCTATTTCTTTGTGGTGGCCGGAGACGAGGACTTCCGGTACTTTCCATTCTTTTGTTTTTGAGGGCTTAAAAACTTCGGGGCGGGTGTAGGAAGGGTACGAACCTTTTATGCTTTCTAAAGATTCAATTTTACCGAGTACTTCTGGCACGAAGCGGCTTACCGCTTCTATTGCGATCATTGCCGGCAGTTCGCCACCCATAAGCACAAAATCCCCTACAGACAGTTCTTCGTCCGCCACGTGTTCCGCCACGCGTTCGTCCACGCCTTCGTACCGGCCGCAGATGAATACTAAGTTTTCGTATTGAGCGAGGCGTTCGGCTTCTGCGCCATCAAACTTTTTACCGCGGGTTGAAAATAATATGACACGGCTCTTTTTCGCTTTGCCTTTGGTTATTGCCTTTACGGCTTTATAAATTGGTTCCACCCCCATTACCATCCCCGGTCCCCCGCCGTACGGTATGCCGTCCACCTTGCGGTGAATCCCCTCGCCCCACTCACGCAAATCGTGCGCTTGTATGGAAATTTTCCCTGCCTCTTTTGCGCGCTTAAGGAGCGAGTAGTCCGTATAGGACCCCGCACCGAAGAGTTCCGGGAAGATTGTAACGACATGGAAATTTATTTTTTTAGGGGATGACATATAGTTTAATTTACTATAACTATGCCGGTCGGCATAGTTATAGTAAATTGCGATTTATATTTTAAATTAAAAAGTCAGATGCTCTGCTTCGTAAGAGAAAAACCGCGTTAGAGATATTCTAGCGCGGTTTTTCAAATGACGTTGCGGGTTATTTAGAAACCGTCAGTTTGCGTTTCCGCGTGCTGTTCCGGTTCCATGTGCTGTTCGGCGCTTTGTCCCATGCCGCGGGTCGATCCTTCCGGCTCTTCGATCTTCAAGTTAACGCGGGCGTTGTTCTTGATGCCGACGATCCTAAGGAGCGAGCGGATGGATTTTGCCGTTGCGCCTTGGCGACCGACGACGTGGCCCATGTCCTTTTGGTTTACCTTAAGCGAAAGCAAAACGCCCATTTCGTCGATTTTGCGTTCGACTTTAACGTCTTCCGGCGTGTCTACAATAGACTTAACGAGGTATTCGAGGAATTCTTGGTCTGCGAATCGTTCTGCCATTTCTGATATATATTTCTTATCTGCGACCTTTCGGCTTTTCTACTATAGTACTACGCCTGCCTTTTTAAGCAAGGCGGAAACGGTGTCCGTGGGTTGAGCGCCCATTTTAACCCAATGCGTTACGCGCGGGCCGTTAAACTGCGATTTTTTCGTGTGCGGGTTGTACCAGCCGAGGTCTTCGAGCTGCTTGCCGTTCAATTTTTCGCGCTTTTCGCCGACGATAAGGCGGTACATCGCCTGATGCTTCTTGCCGATGCGTTGGAGTTTTATGGCTAACATTTGGGTACAGCATACTATAAAAAAAGAACGCCGGCAAGTCCGTTTGCCGGCGTTCGTGTTGTGAGGAGTATTTATTCCAAGAGCGATTTAAGTTCGCTTAACCGCTCGTCAAAAGCTTCTTTTGCCTGCCCGACGTACGGCTCCTCAGCCGTTTTCATTAGGTTAAGGAATAGCCGCATTTCGACGCAGAGTTTATTTGCCTTTTTCGCTTTCGGCCAATCTTTTTCCGCAAATTCAGCAAGGGCGACTTGGTGTTCTGCTAGGAAGGTATTGCTGCTTTCGAGGCGTTGCGCGAATCTCCCCTGTTCGCGTTCGCTTAGTACTTCCGTTTCATCCAACAGCTGTTTTACGGCGGTAACGAGGGCGCTTTCATAAGCTTTCTTGTAGGGGCCGAATGTCCTGATTTCTTCGGCCTCCAGTGCGGCCTCTCTCGCTTTTTGGACTGCTGGCGCAAGAAGGGCAATTAGGACGAGAACGATTGCTAAAAGGACAATAAATTCGACTAAGGTAAAACCTTTACGGCTCATGGAACGTTCCTTTTGATTGGGTTATGGGGTGCTGCTAACGTCCCCGCTAGAATACGATAATTACCTTACTTTGTCGAGAGCATCTCTAATGCCTTCTTTGCGGCGTCTACTTCTGCTTCCTGCTTGGAATAACCTTCGCCCTCCGCCACGAATTCGTTTTCGAAGTAGACGCTTACCTTGAATATTTTTTTGTGTTCCGGCCCTGTTTCGCTTATTACACGGTAGTTGGGCGTCATCTTTTTCGTTGCCTGCGTCATTTCTTGTAGGGTGCTCTTGGGGTCGCGGTAGCTTGCCTCTTTCATAATCCCCTTGAGATTATTCATAACGAAATTCGCCACGAAGGAGCGTGCTGCCGTAAGGCCGCCGTCTAAGTAGAGGGCGCCTATTAGCGCTTCCATGGCGTTTGCGATGATAACTTCGCGCGCGCGGCCCGTATCCTTCGCTTCGCCGCGGGAGAGGAGAACGGACTTTTCGAGCGCGATGTCGTTACCCGCTTTTGCGAGCAATTGGTAGTTTACGAGCGCGGCGCGGATGGACGTAAGTTTTCCTTCGTCTTCGTCCGGAAAGCGGTTATATAATTCCTCGGTTACCGTAAGTTCAAGTACGGCATCGCCTAAAAATTCCAGCCGCTCATTGTGCGGTACCTCCCAGCCGGGGTTTTCGTTGCGGTACGAGCGGTGCGTTAAAGCCTCCTTTATAAGGGCTTTAGTATTGAAAGAATAATTGATTGTTTTTTCGAGTCCTAAAACGTTCATGTTATTTTCTGCGTTATTCCGCACCACGGGCAGTGCCAGAGGGTCTTCTTTTGCGGCGCATCCCCTATACTCCACCATTTGCCGCAGTGCGCACAATGGAAGTGCGCAAGCGATTCCACTGACCGCGCATTACGCGGGGTTTTCTTCTTTGGCAGCGCCTTCGGGCTTTGCTTCGGTTCCGGCGTTTTCATTTACCGCTTCGAGTTCTTTAAAAATAGTTCCCAAAACGCCGTTGATGAATTTACCCGAGTTCGGGCCGCCGTAGTTTTTGACTATTTCTATAGCTTCGTTGATGGCGACCTTAGGCGGCACTTCTTCGGGGTTGGCGTAGAGCAATTCGTAGAGGCCGATGCGCAGGGCGTTGCGGTCGATTATTGCGATGCGTTCCAAGGGCCACTCGGGCGCGGCTTTCGTGATAACGGCGTCTATCGCCTCTAAGTGCTTCTTTACGCCTTCGGCTATTTTACGTGCAAATTCCGGTTCGTCGATACCGGGGGCAAATTCTTCGAGGTTACGGTCGACGATTTTTTCCAAATCGTCTTTTTGACCAAAAAAATCCCATTCGTAGAGGGATTGGAGTACTACCGAGCGCGCTAATTGCCGAGTTGCCATATAAAGGCAGTATAGCCTATTTCTTGCGGGAAGGGTACGTGCCGCACTGGGCGCACGCCTTGTGGGGAACAATCGGGCCTTTGCACTTGCTGCACGCCGCCATGTTCGTTTTCTTCATGGCTAAGTGGGACCGCCTGCGGCCTACTTTGCCCTTACTGTGATGCTTTACTGGTACGCCACCCATATCTTCTGGATTTAAGATTAAGTTAAGTAGCCTTTAGTATGACAAGATTCTTTAAAAAGGTCAATAAAGGAAAATTATTTTAAAAATACCCTCCTCCCCTGCCATTGGTTATACAATTCGCTTTGCAAATCGTAGGAGGCTTTTTGAATAGCCTTTTGTTCTGCCGAGAGCCTTTTATTGTTAGCGGAAATTTCTTCAAGAGCTATCGTGCCGAAAAGTAATTGCTGTCTTCCCCATTCTCGGGTTTTTTCATCGCATAATGAGAAGCTGCACATTCGTGTAACGCGAAGAAGATCGTTAGCCTCCGCAAGTGATTGGCGGATTATTGGTGTTGGATTTCGACGCATATAGTCGGCATTGTAGACAATTCTATTATTCAGTCTAGTAAGAAGATCTTTTTCATTTTGAAAATTTGGATCTTTTTTTAAAATTTTTAAATCGGGTTCTGGTCCCCCGAAGGCAATTTTTTCCCATCCCGAAGTGTAGTGGGGATTGAGCTTATTATTTTGGAAAAGAAGATTATTTGGCGTCAACCGCAAGGTTATGGTGTGGGTATACCAATCGTCCCGTTCTTGATACCCGTCGCTTATATGGAATAGAAAGTTGATTAATGCAGCTTCAAACTGCTCTGTATTAAATTTTTCATAATGCTTGAATATATCAAGCATGGCGAATGCGTCGAGGCATGCCATTCTCATTCTTGACCCGCTCCTTGGTAGTGGATTATTTAGATGGTCGCGACATCCATTGATTTCAATGAAATTTTCAAGGCTTGTTTTCAGGCGTATATGAATACCTATTTCTCCTATAGCTATGGGTGCCGTAAAGATCAAAATCGTCAAGGGTGTAAAAAAAATTTAAAAACTCCTGTTTTTAATTTAAAATTCATCATATTAAGAGTAGCAGAAATCACAATTTTATTGTATTTCATAAATTTTAAGTTTTAAGAAAGGTAAGGCGGTGAATAAGACATGCTCCGTGGCGTTTTAGGGCTTTGTAGTGTTCTTTCGTGCCGTAGCCTTTGTTTTCTTTAAAATTATAGGCCGGATAGCGCTTATGCATACGTTCCATAAAGCCATCACGGGCGACTTTAGCGAGGATAGACGCTAGGGCGATTGCGGGGATTTTCTCGTCCCCTTTTATGATCGCCTTTTGCGGAACGACTTTAGGGAGCCGTAGTCCCGCGTCGAGCAGGGCGGGAGCGCTGGAATTACCAGTCACTTTCTTATATGCACGATACGCCGCACGGTTAGCCGCTTGGGAGATATTGATACTGTCTATGGTTGTAGGTGCCGACCGCGCGACGGCATATTTTATTTCTTTGTGGGTTTTAATCCATGCGCACCATGCCCCACGTTGCTTCTCGGTAAGTTTTTTTGAGTCACGCAGCGGCAGGCCGGAGCTTTTCAAATCCATAATATCCGGTAGCGCAACGCAAGCAACTACCACCGGCCCCGCAAGCGGCCCGCGCCCCACTTCGTCTATGCCGATTATCTCCATTTGCATTCATAGTATCGAATTACCGGCAACTAGCCACTAGCCGTTTTTAAAATATTCCCCCATACTTTTATCGATATGAAATTCGTCCATCTGCACACGCATAGCCATTATTCTTTGCTTGATGGCCTTGCGAAGCCTACGGAGCTTGTGGCGCGGGCAAAGGAATTAGGGATGGAGGCCTTAGCCTTAACCGACCACGGTAATTTGTATGGCGCTATTGAGTTTTACCAGCTTGCAAAGAAGGCGGGCATAAAGCCCATTTTAGGCGTGGAGGCATATATTTGCCCACGTACGCGCTTTGATAAAGCGCATGGTGCAGATGATAAGAGCTATCACTTAACGCTTTTAGTCGAAAACAAAACGGGCTGGCATAACTTAATGAAGCTCGTCACGAAGGCTAATCTTGAAGGCTTTTATTACAAGCCGCGCATGGACCGTGAGTTGCTCAAGATGCACCACGAGGGGCTTATTGCTCTTTCGGGCTGCGCTTCGGGCGAATTAATACGCACAATTCTTAAAAGCGGCATGGCGGCGGCAGAGCAGGTGGTGCGTGACTACGAAGAAATCTTTGGTAAAGGCAATTACTTTTTAGAAATCGGCCACCACCCTAACTTTTCGCCCAAGGACCATGCGGTCGTAAAGCCTGCGCTTATAGAGCTTTCTAAAAAGTTCGGTATACCGCTCGTTGCCACGCAAGACATTCATTATTTAAAAAAAGAAGACGCCGAGTACCACGACATACTGCTCGCGGTCGGCACTGGCAACCGTATTACGGACGAAAAGCGGTTAACCTTGAAGGCTGACGATTTTTCTATGCGCAGCCCCGAAGAAATGGCGGAGTGTTTTGTGGATTTACCGGAGGCGCTGGAACAAACGGTAGTAATTGCTGAGCGGTGTAATATAGAGCTCACGCTCGGTAAGAGTATTTTGCCCGTATTCCCCTTACCAGAAGGCGAAACGGATAATTCGTACCTTATGCGGCTTGTGCATGAGCGCACAGCAGGGCGGTACCCCGAAAAAACAAAGGAAGTTGAAGAGCGCGTTGCCTATGAGCTCTCCGTTATCGCCGGTACGGGCTACGCTGGCTACTTCCTTATCGTGCAGGATTTTATTAACTGGGCGAAAGATCGCGGTATCGTCGTCGGCCCTGGCAGAGGTTCCGCCGCCGGCAGTATCACCGCTTATATATTAGGTATTACGAACGTCGACCCGCTCCCCTACAACCTACTCTTCGAGCGTTTTTTGAACCCCGACCGTATCCAAATGCCCGACATCGACGTTGACATCGCCGACTCCCGCCGCGGCGAAGTCTTAGGCTACTTAAAAGAGAAATATGGCGATGACCGCGTGGCTAACATCATCACCTTCGGTACTATGGCTGCGCGCGCCGCGGTGCGCGATGTTGGGCGTGCTCTCGGTGCTGATTATTCGCTATGCGACAAGCTCGCGAAGCTCATCCCCTTTAAGGTGGGGCAAGAATTAGCCGCGGCGCTTGAAACTACCGAAGACTTGCGGTCGTTCATCGCGAGCGACCCTATGGCGAAGCGCATAATAGATGCCGCCGGCCACTTAGAAGGCGTTGCGCGGCACGCTTCGGTGCACGCATGCGGTACGGTGGTTGCTCCTGGTACGCTTTCTGATTATCTTCCCCTGCAGTACGCGCCGCAGGACCCGTCTACCATCGTTACGCAGTTTGAAATGCATGCGGTTGAATCGCTTGGCATTTTAAAGATGGATATTTTAGGGTTGAAGAACCTTAGTATTCTTGAAGAGGCAATCCGCTTGGTGCGGGAGGCCGGCAAGGGCGAAATCGACGCAAACCATTTGCCGCAGGGCGACGAAAAAACGTATGCCATGTTGCGCGAGGGCGACACGACGGGCGTCTTCCAGTTTGAATCCGCCGGCATGCGCCGCTACATGAAGCTCTTGAAGCCGAACCAGCTTGAAGACTTGGTGGCGCTTGTTGCTTTGTACCGCCCCGGCCCGATGGAATCTATTCCGTCTTTCATTGACCGCAAACATGGCAAAGAAAAAATTACATATTTACACCCCAAGCTTGAGCCGATTCTTCGCCCTACGTACGGCATCGGCGTGTACCAAGAACAGATGATGCAAATCGCCCGCGATTTGGCGGGCTACACGCTGGCCGAAGCCGATACTTTACGTAAGGCTATTGGTAAAAAGATTCAGGCGCTTCTCGACGAGCAACGCGAAAAGATTATTAAGGGTATGGTTGCGCGCGATATCCCCATGGACGTTGCTAAAGAAATTTGGGAACTATTCCCTTCGTTCGCCCGCTATGGCTTCAACAAGAGCCATGCCGTGTGTTATGCCGTTATTGGTTACCAGACGGCGTACCTGAAGGCGAATTATCCGGTAGAGCTTATGACCGCCCTCCTTAATGCTGATGCGGGCGATACCGAGCGCATGACATTCCTCGTCGCCGAATGCGCGAAGATGGGCATACAAGTACTACCGCCTGATATTAATAAGAGTGCGGTTAACTTTGCGCCCGAAGAACAGAATATTCGTTTCGGGCTCTTGGCTATTAAAAACGTTGGTGCAAATATTGTGGATGCGCTTGTTGCCGAACGGAATGCGGGCGGCCCGTTCGCCACGCTTGCGGAGCTTTTATACCGCGTGCACCACAAAGATTTGAACAAGAAGTCGCTCGAAAGCCTTATGAAAGCGGGTGCGCTCGACTCGCTCGGTACGAGCCGGTCTACGCTTATCGGCAACCTTGAAGAAATTATTAAATTCAGTTCGCTCGTTAAGAAGTCGAAGAACGAGTCACAGGCAGGGCTCTTTGGCGGCGCCGTCATCTCCTCAAATGCCTTGAAGCTTGCGCCTATGCCCGAAATCCCTTCCGCCGAGCAGTTGCAGTGGGAGAAAGAATTAATTGGCTTTTATATATCGAGTCACCCGCTTGAGGCGTACAAGGAAAAACTTACGGCAATCAAGGCGCGGCCGATAAAAGAAGCGCTTTTAGTAAAAGCGGTTAAGGAGGAAGTAATCGTGGGTGGGCTCGTTGCTGCGGTGCGAAAGATTATGACGAAAACGAACAAGCCGATGATGTTTGTTACGCTCGAAGACATGTCCGGCACGCTCGACGTTATCGTATTCCCAAAGACCTTAGAAAAAGGCGAAGAGCCATGGCAAGTGGGTGCTGTGATCGCTATTTTGGGCCATATGTCGTGGCGCGACGACGAACCGAGCTTAATAGCCGAAGGCGCGCGGATACTTTAATTTTTTGAAAAAAAGAAACCCGAACTGCGCACGGCGTGCAGTTCGGGCGTCAACCTGATTCAAAGTTCAATAGTTTCGTCTCCGTTCACAACCATAACGTCGTTCCATGTGAATCCTGTTGGTGGCGGACGTTGTAGTGTGAGAAAGGCTTCTTGAAAGTTTCCATCATCATCATGATATTCGGTGATGAGGACCACGGCAAAGCCGTTGCGTTCAAGAAAGCGTCTCCCGCCGGCATTCTTATTACTCACGTCGATGGAGAGTTGTTGTTTTTGCCAAACATTGAGCGCTATCAAAAAATGTTTCAGTAATCGCGTTCCAATTTTGCGTCGCCGAGACTTTTTCGCGACCCGGATGGTATAAATGTACCCTGAGTCTGGATAGGCAACGGCAAATCCTTGCACGACGCCGTTTTCGACAGCGACGACTCCATACACCTGCTCTTCAAGAATCCAATTGAAAAATGCCTTTCCTTCAATTGGGCCACCATCTTCTTCTTCGATGGTAATGAGTGCGCGGATATCGGTCATATTCCATGGTCTCACGGTGATCGCGGGGCGTCGTTTAAATAGCCACCCCGCAAGAACTTTCAGTAATTTGAGCATGGGGAGGCTCCTTCCTTGGTATGCAGTATCAATGTGCGTGGCGCAGAAGAACATCTCCCGCCATATTTCGGATAGTACTCCCCCTTTTTATAGTTTGCCAGTCCTATGGTTTTCGTTTATCTTTTGAATACTTATGGAAGAACCTGAAAAGAAGCATCGTGATCACCGCGAGTTAGGGCAGTTGCTCGATTTATTTTCGTTCCACGATATCGCCCCGGGGGCTGCTTTTTGGCACCCGAACGGCATGACAATATTCCGCGTACTCGAGCAGGCGGCGCGGCAGATGAACGACCGCGCAGGGTATAAAGAAATTTCGACGCCTATTATGGTGAAGAGCGACGTGTTCAAAAAATCCGGCCATTGGGAGCACTACCGTAAAAACATGTTCCACTTTGTGAACCCTACGGACGAAAACGAAGAGCTCGCGATAAAGCCGATGAACTGCCCCGAGTCCACGTATGTGTTCAACGCGTCGACGCGTAGTTATCGCGATATGCCGTTGCGGTTTGCTGAATTAGGGCGTTTGCACCGCAACGAGCTTTCGGGAACATTGGGCGGATTATTCCGCGTACGGCAGATGACAATGGACGACGCGCACGTATATTGCCGGCCCGACCAAGTGGAGGGCGAGATTCGGCATATTATTGATTTAACTTCCCGCTTTTACGCCGTGTTCGGTTTCAAGCCGACGTGCGTCCTCGCGACGCGGCCGGAGAAGTTTATGGGTGACGCGGCGGATTGGGATAAAGCCGAGGCGGCTTTGAAAAGCGCGCTTGCTGCGAGCGGCATGGCGTACGAATTGCAGGAGGGCGAAGGCGCTTTTTACGGCCCGAAGATCGAGTTTCACTTGCGCGACTCGCAGGATCGTGACTGGCAGATGGGCACGGCGCAATTAGACCTCGTAATGCTGCCGAAACAATTCGAAACCTGCTACATAGACGAAGAGGGCAATAAAAAAATGCCGTGGGTCATACACCGTGCCATATTCGGTACGTTTGAGCGCTTCATCGGCATGATGCTCGAACACACAGATGGCACGCTCCCCGTGTGGCTCGCGCCCGTACAAGCAACAGTGCTCTATGTGAACGACACTCAGCGGGCTTATGCAGAAGAAGTGGTTGGGGCGCTTATAGAGGTAGGCGTACGCGCGGAGCTTGATATGCAAAACGCCACCTTAGGCAAAAAAATCCGCGTGGCGGAAGTCTTACGCATCCCCGTCATCGCCGTGATCGGCGAAAAAGAAGTCACCGCCCGCACGGTAAGCGTACGCAACGAAGTTAAAAGCTTCGACGACTTTATTGCGGATACCGCTAAGGCGGCCCGGATTCCGGTTATTTAAAAATACGGTATAAAAAATAAAAATAGGCTGATGTTAGTCAGCTTATTTTTATTTAATAGAACCAGTTTATTGTTCTACCAACGCAATGATTTGCCCAAGAAAGCCATATACCGCGGCAATTTTTTTCCTGAATTCTGATGTTTTCCGCCGTTCTTCCGGTAGGGGCTATGAGGGAAGATATAAATCCGCGTGTCGCAATAGGATGATTGATTCCCGCCGCCCTTTCTTCATTTATTTGCTCTCTTGTGGCGTAGCCGGCGTATGGTGCCGTTTGAGGGGTGAGTCTTTCTCTTGTAAGTGAATAAGTTGACTGAGCTCCTCCAGTGGATGGTTGTGTTTGATTAACAGGTCTTCCGCTGGTATTGTTTCCGGAGCCAGTTGAGCCGCTAGACATACAGTTAACGCAGTCCCATGGGCCGTAAGGAATACCTTGCGCGGATGCAGTTAAAGCGCTTCCAAGAAAAATTCCTATGATAAAAAATAGTTTCATAGTATAAGTATATGTTTTTTTAGGCAGATAACTAATTTACTTATCCACAGGTAGCCTTACTTCAAAAGCTTTTCGAAAATTTCCCTAAGTAATGCGGGGTTGCCGGTGCCTTTCATTTCTTTCATTGCTTTACCCACGAGGAAGTGTAGGGATTCTAGTTTTCCTTTTTTATAGTCTTCGAGTGCTTTCGGGTTTTCTTCGATTATTTTTTTAGCCGTTTCTTCGAGTCCTGCGGCATCCGATATCTGGCGCAAGCCTTTTTCCGTTACTGTGGCTTCGGCCGTGGCGCCCGTTGCTACCATATGCGCTAAGGCGTCTTTCGCTCCGCGGCTACCTACCTCTCCTTTTGCCGCCATTGCAACGAGGGACGCAAAATTTGCGGGTGTTAGCTTCAGGTTCGTAAATTGCATGGCGTCTTTCTTCATCATTCCCCACAGGTCGCTCGTGAAATAGTTGAGGAGTAATACGTAGTTGGGCGTGGCATCGAGCTCTTTGAGCTCGCTTGCCGCCTCTTCGAAGTATTCCGCGGCGGCACGGTCTTCGGTTACCACATATGCATCCACCTCTTTCATGCCGTATTCGTTAATAAAGCGCGCGCGCTTTTCGTGCGGCAGTTCGGGGATGGCGGCTTTGAGCGCCTCCAAGTCGAAGGCATCCGCGTACATTGGCGGCAGGTCTGGCTCGGGGAAATAGCGGTAGTCATGCGCGTCTTCTTTCGTGCGCTGGCTTACCGTGATCCCCTTTTCTGCGTTCCAGCCGCGCGTTTCTTGAATTATTGTTTCTCCCGCATCAAGTGCCGCGGAGTGCCGCTTATATTCATATTCAATAGCGTCGTGCACCGCCTTGAAGGAGTTAATGTTTTTAACCTCCACCTTTGTGCCCATATTTATCGAAATATTTGCTTCTAGCCGCATGAGCCCTTTTTCCATATCAGCGTCGGATGTTCCGAGATAACGTAAAATACGGCGTAGCTCTTCGCCAAATTCAGCGGCTTCTTTAGCGCTTCTGATATCCGGCTCCGTAACTATCTCCATCAAGGGTGCGCTTGCGCGGTTAAAGTCCACGAGGGAGTTACCCGCTTCGTGCATTAAGCTGCCGGCATCTTCTTCTAAATGGATGCGCGTAATGCGGACGCCGTTTAAGCTGCCGCCTAAGACGAGCGGTTCGTCGTATTGTGATATCTGGTAGCCCTTGGGTAAGTCCGGATAAAAATAATTTTTGCGGTCGAATTTTGACCGGCCTTTGGGAAATACGGTGCCGCCTAAGGCCAAGCCGAGCTGGAGTACGAGCTCAACGGCCTTTTTGTTGATGGTTGGGAGTGTGCCAGGGTGGCCCGTGCAGACGGGGCAGACGTTTACGTTTGGGTGCGTTTCGTCGGGGTCGTTAACGCAGTCACAGAACATCTTCGTGCGCGTTTTCAGTTCCACGTGGATTTCGAGACCGACGGTAAGCTGCCGTTCTTTCATGGGCTGATTCTAGCGGAGACTACCCAAGTATTCAATCGTAGCGGCTTTTGTTGCGTTTCCCCACGATCCCTTGCCGTATTTGAAGAATGCGTGCGCTAGCTTCCACGCTTCCGGCCCCTTCATCGCGTCAACAATCGCGTTTTGCAGTTCCGCCATGGCGCGTTCGGTACGCCATCCGTAGATGCCGGTTGGGCCTGTTTCGGCTAGGGCCTGGGCTTCGGGGCCAATATTCAATGCGATTAGAAATATTTGAAGCGTCGCTACATCAACCCCTTTATCCCCGCGTATAAGGGGAGTTTTTATCGTTGCGACATCCCTCCCTTTTGCGGGCGCGGTGGGGGCCTTCGGCGTGGCGGGTAGAATCGTAATGGGTGTTTTTACCGCAGGTGTTTCTTTAGGAGTCGCTCCGTTTGCGTTTGTATTTATGTTTGCGTTTACAGGAGTCGCTATTAGCGCGGGCTGCTGTGAAGATGTAAGCTTGCTTCCTCCATTACGCGCTGCAATCACGACGCCGAACGATCCGTTATTGATTTCCTCTGGTGTTAGCTTAGTTTCCCATACGTCCTTTGCGCCGCCGTACGATCTGAATTCGTCTTGCGCGGACCACGGCTCTTCTTTAGCGTATTCCGCGCCCACAATTTTTCCGCCTACAACAAGGCGTACAGAATAGTCTTTGATGGTATCAGGGCCTTCAGCGGAGCGTTTTACATCGAGCGTTATACCCGACACCCTTCCCGTTTTTGGCACTGCAAAACCGAAATTGAGCGCACGGACGTAATACGAAGAATCTCCAAACTGCATTTCCGCTACGGATCGGTTACCGTCTTCCTTACTTGTATTTTCGGGAAATATCCATCCGGTACCGCCGACACTCACGTCGTTCGAAACCGACCCGAGGGGCTTCGTTTGGATTTCTCCGTTATCGTAATGGATGGTAAGGCGCAGGTAGTCGATGCGCGCCTTAGTTCTAGGCGAGTACGAATAACCTCCACCGCCACCACCTCCACCACCTCCCCCCCCACCACCACCGCTACCACTGTTACCACCGCTCCCGCTATCGCCGAAGGCTATGTTATAAGACAGCGGTAATGCTTGCGAGTTTAAGAGCGCACCGCCACCAACGAATAGGAAGAAGAATAAAATACCGACGGCCGATTTGGCGTTTTGACTTCCTCGCTCATCGGCGAGTATGCGAAAAAATTCCCGCATAAGCTTGTTCGCTATGCGCATACGATTATAGTATCAGGAAGATCCTTATGGACGCACTGTTTATAACTCCTTACTGCCTGTATTCGAAAATGCGTTCGCTTATGCGCGTGAAATGCGGATTGTTTTCGGGATTTATTGGGGTGCTGCGCCGCGCGTTGTAGATAAGTGAGGGTGTTCCGAGCTTCTCCCATGGTGCCTCGTTAAACGGCGCGACGATTACGGGATGCTCTGTGTAGCCGAGGACGAACTGGCGATACGTCGTACTATTTATGAATAGCGGCATGCCGGCGTGCTTTCCTTGTAATGCCGTTAGTTCGCGAAATTCGGCAGCATTCACAAGCGGTTCCATCCGCACGCTTTCGTATAAGGAATAGCCGGCAATAAGGATAAGGAGTAGGGCGGCGGCGCTCTTCAATGGCTTCGTATCGATTTTTCGGCTGAATTCGGCGAATGCATAACCTCCGAGGATGACACAGCTTATATCGAACAGTACGACGAAGCGATTATGGAATACGGCATTGACGGAGATTAGGATGAGATTCACGAGCGCATACCAGCCGATAGCCGGCAGCGTTCCTTGTTGTATGCCCCATGCGAGGGCAGTAAGCGCAAACGGCACATAGAAGAGCATCAACGCGTCGTGGTAAAAGGAGAATTCCACGAAATGCCCTGCGAGAAAAAGCGTTTGCGTTGCGGCGTACGTGCCCGTTGCGTACGAAACGAGATATTCCGCGTATCCATAGAGGGCATTCCATTTGAATGCGGCGGTGGCGGCTGCTCCCGTTGCCGCGACAGCCAAGGAGTACCGTTTAGTGCCGCTTGTAATACCGGTAAGAATGATAGTGGCCGTAAGCGGGACGATGGTGAGCGGGTGGACGATACCCGCAAGGGCTGCATATATGGCAGCGCGTTTTTGCCCGCGCGCATAGGCGTCGAGCGCAAAGAGGGTGAGCGCGAGGGCAATTTCCATTTTAAGGAAGAATGACCAATAAAAAAGGAATTGGGGTAAGGAGACGGCATATACCGCGATACTGAAGAGCGCTGACCGTGCTCCCCATTCTCTTTTCGTAATGCGCCAAACGCCGTACATAAGCAGAGCGCTAGCGGCGAGGTGAATTACGATAAGGATTGTTTGGGTTTCCGCACCCATGGCATACGGCAGGTATCCGAGAAGCGCTAAGGGTTCTTCGGCACATGCGGCAATTGATGCGAAGCATGCGTTGAAATTGCGATAGTAGGCACCCATGTCCGCGCCGAGCGCGGGCCATCCCCACCGCATAAAGGGAATAAGCCGCAGTATCGCAAAAAGCGCGGCCGTAAGCGCGATCCAGCGGGAGCGTACGTGATTAGTAACGGTTTTTCCCGGCTGCGTGCCGAGGGTCCATAGTACGACGGCGGAAAAAGACGCGTAGAGAATAAAAATTGGCAGGGTCGCATGGAGGGGCGTTGCTAAAAGCACAAGCGCGAGATAGGTTGCTAGTACGTACATGATTACAGAAGTGTAATGAAAGGTATTGCCGTTGTCATTCCCGCATATAATGAAGCTGCACGCGTTGCGGAGGTGGCTTTGGGAGCCGCGCAGCATGCGGAATTCGTTATTGTGGTGGACGACGGATCAACGGATACAACATGGGAAGCGGTTAAGGGTCTGTCACGGCCGATATATCCGTTACGGCATCGTATTAATATGGGTAAGGGGTCGGCGCTTAAGACTGGCTGTGCGGCTGCGCTCCGTTTAGGGTCGGAAATAATCGTCATGATGGATGCTGATGGCCAGCATCCGCCGGAATACATTCCCCGCCTCGTGCGTCATATGCGCGAAAACAACCTCGACTTCGTTTTTACGGAGCGCTCCCACGGCGACCGGATGCCGTTCGTCCGCCGTGCGGGTAACTGGGCAGTGAATAAAGCAGCATTACATCTCTTCGGCTTGCGTACGAACGACGTATGGTGCGGTTTCCGCGCGTTCCGCTTATCGTGCCTGCCTGCCGTCGCGTGGCGTGCCCGCGACTATTCGGGGGAAGTCCAAATGGCGCTTTCGGTGGCGCAGAAGGGTATTCCGTACGGCACGGTTCCTATACCAACCATTTACGAAACCGGTGCGGCAAAGGGCGTGCACATACTCCACGGGCTGAAGTTGCTCGGGCAAATGGCGGTTTGGCGTATAACTCTTTAAAATCTTCCTTATGGTCGGCATCCAACTTATCGCAATCGTCGTGGCACTTGCGGCAGTGCATTTGACGCATCTCTATTACAAGCGGCTGCATTTCTCTAAAAAAGAACTCCTCTTTTGGGGCTTTTTATGGCTCGTTTTCATGTTCGTTGCTATTTTTCCGCGGAGCGTTTCCCCTCTTACCGGTTATTTGGGTCTCGCGCGGCCGATGGACCTCATAATGATAATCGCCTTCATAGTGCTCTTTTCCCTCGCTTTTCATAATTACGTCATGGCGCGTAAGCACGAGTCGGCGCTTGAACGTCTTGTGCGTGAAATTGCGCTTAAGGATATCGACGCATGATTGGTATATGCGGATAATCGTTTGCGCGGCATTCTACCCCCCGTACCGTGGCGGCTATGCCGAAAGCGTTCGCTTACTCGCTGAGGGGCTTCATGCTCGTGGGCATGCGGTTACGGTCATCGCAAGCGATGCGGGGAGTGAGCCCGAATCGCCCGTAGTCCGCGGAGTAACGGTGCGCCGCGTGCCGGCGTGGAACCCGTCTTTTTTGCAGGAGAGCTTTCCTATTCCACGCCCCTTCGCTTTTTGGCGGGAGCTTGCGCGCGCACGCACGGAAGGCGTCGATATCCTTTCCACGCAGACACGTTTTTTTCCGAGTACGTTTTTCGGATTTCTCTTCGCTAAGTTTTATGGCATCCCCACCTTTCATACCGAACGGGGCGCGGCACATACGCATTCGGACAGTTTTTTAATACGTATGTGTGCAAAAATCGTCGACCATACGGTTGGCCAGCTCGTATGCCGTTTTTCGGACGGCACGATAGGAGTGTCGGATGCCGCATGTGCCTTCATGCGCCGTTTGGGGGCGCATAACCCCGTAACCGTCCATAACGGCATTAATGCGGACTGGTGGCGCCGGCCGGATACTTTTGTCCGTGCGGACGGTTTTCTCCGTATCGTCTTCATTGGCAGACTGGTGCATGCGAAGGGCGTAGGCGACTTACTTTTAGCCTTACCGCGCCTTGTCATTAAATTTCCCGCGCTCAGGGTTTCGATAATCGGCGACGGCCCCTATCGCGGCACGCTCGAAAGGCAGGTGCGTGCGCTCGGCCTTCTTCATGCGATTATTTTTCACGGGGCATTGGACTCCGGCGGAATTCGCGATATCGTATGGCAATCGGATATAGCCGTTAATCCGTCTCACTGCGAGGGTTTCCCCCGCTCAGTACTTGAAACCGCGGCGGCGGGATTGCCGACCGTGGCGACGGATACGGGAGGAACGCGGGAAATAGTCGAGGATGGTGTAAGCGGCCTTCTTGTTAAAGAGCGGGATATTCCCGCCCTTACCGCCGCATTAGCACGTTTGCTTAAGGACGCTCCGCTTCGTGCGCGCATGGGTGTGGCAGCTGCTCTTCGGTCGCGCCGATTCTCCGTTGAATCTATGGTCCAAGCGTATGAAAAAAATTTTGCTTCTCACGCCGTTTTATAAACCGTTCGTCGGGGGCGCGGAGCGGTTTGCCGAGGAACTCGCAACCCGTGCGCCGTCTTCGGTTTCCGTCGACGTCTATACTACCCGTACGCGGCGGGCGCTCCCTAGGCGCGAGACTCTACGCGGCGTCACCGTATACCGCCTTGGTTTCGGGTGTCCGTATGACAAATTTCTGTTCCCGTTCTTTGCTGTAGCTAAGGCGTCGCTTTGTACTTACGACCGCACACATGCCGTGATGGCGAGTTACGCCGGCGCGGCGGCGCTTTTTATATATTGGCTGAAGCGCGTGCCGTACGTGCTCACATTGCAAAGCGGGACGCTCGATACGCCCGCATATGTGCGCGTTATCCGTTTCATATTCCCCTTATACCGCGCGATACACCGAAATGCGGACAGAGTGCATGCGGTGAGCAGCCCCCTGCGTAAGCGCGCGTTTGCGCTCGGCGTCCCCCCTGAGCATATTGCGGTTATTCCCAACGGGATCGACTCCAGACGGTACGCGGACGCGGGCATCCCGCGGCTTCCCTTGCGGATCGCCGTCCTTGCCCGTCTCGAAAAGGTGAAGGGCGTACGGTATGCAATTGAGGCAATGGAACATATTGCAGCTCATTTCCCCGCCTCTGAGCTCGTCATTGCTGGAGACGGTTCCGAGCGCGCCGCACTTGAGGACCTTGTTCGCGCAAAAGGATTAGAAAAAAACGTTATTTTTAAGGGCGCGTTGCGGCCAGACGAAGTGCCGGCGTTCCTTGCGGCGGCAACGGTTTTCATTTGCCCGTCGCTTGCCGAGGGATTCGGCATCGTTATTCTTGAAGCGATGGCAGCCGGCTCTGCGGTCGTTGCTACTGACGTAGGCGGCATTCCCGATATCGTGACGGATGGTATTAATGGGCTCTTAGTACCTGCTCACGATTCGCGGGCTATAGCCGATGCGGTAATCAGAATAATAACGGATGCTCGATTATATGGCGCCATTACGGATGCTGGAAAAATCCGTGCCCGTGCATTCGATTGGCATGATGTTGCGCCACGCATCTACGCATTATGGAAATAACCATACATACCGAGCGCTTGCATGACGACCGCGTATGGGCGTGCGTCGTCGCCTTTGTTGCTTTTCTTGAAAAGCGCGGAATTGTGGCGACGTGGTTTTCAATCAATCCAACTGCCCTTCCGTACCGGCAGATGGGTTTTAACGAAGCAAGGTGGAAAGAGCGGCTCCGATACCTTGCTTCCCATGGCCAGCGGATAGAGCAACATACGCATTTTTACGCATCAGGTAAGGGTTCTTATGACCTTTCGCCCGCGCATGTTACGCGGCGGCTCGACGAGGACCGGGCATGGCTCGCGAAAGAGGGGTATATTGTTACGCGCTTTGTAAGCGGCGGTTGGCGCATGAACGCGGATATCGGGGGCATCTTACGGACTAAGGGGTATGTGGACGTTACGGAAGACTCGCGGACTCTTTCTCCTCGTGCCGCGGTTACCCGGATACTTTCGGGACGGGCGAGGACGCTTCCGCCGCTTTTGTATTTGCATGATTACGAATTGGCTAACCCGCTTATTGCCTTCCTCGCGCGATACGCCGCGGCATATTGGAACGCCCGTCCGTTTCCGGTCGTTATCCATCCGCACGACCATAAGCGTGCCCGCGACTGGCAGAAGATCCTGTTTTTCATCAGTTCTTTTTTTAATAGCAAGGGGGTGCACCGCGTTTTGGAGCTTGGTGCCGGTACGGGAAATGTCGCGGCTTATTTTGCGGGTAGGGGCGTATCTGTGACTGCAGAAGACGTGAACGCGGGTTATTTACAAACGGTCCGCGGGCGCGATCCGCGTATCATGACCATCGAGCACGATATTAATACTCCCTTGCCGTTTCCGGACGGGCATTTTGACGTTGTTTTTTGCATCGGGGTGCTGCACTATGCAAGCGTGATCTCCGCCCCACGGGTTCTTACGGAAATGGCGCGCGTCTCTTCCCGTTATCTCGTTATCGACCTTTTTCCAAAGTATTCCCTTTACGGCATCCTCGAGCGGATAGTTTTTCCTCGTTTCCGTCCGCGCCGTTTCAGTGCGGACGGTGCAGAGACCCTGTTCCGCGGGGCGGGCGTTTCCCCTGTCGCGGAACTCCCTACGCGTGCACCGCTTAACAAGTCCGTCGTTTACATCCTCCAAAAGGACAATGCCTGATATTTCTCTCATTAACGCTGTTATTAAGGAAAAAGGCTCGTTTAGCGCCGCTGAAAACGAGCGTATTTGGTATAAGTTCTTTTCGCGCGTCCCCGCTACCTTTAGGCTGCCTCTTGCGAAATACCGCTTAGGCGAAAAAACGGTTCTCGACGTAGGGTGTGGTTACGGCCCGTACCTCATCCATTTCGGCGCGGGTTCGTGCGGATTCGACATCAGCGAAAGGATGGTCGGATTCGCCCGTGCGATCGGCCTCAATGCCGTAGAGGGCGATATTGAACGCGACGAGGTTCCCTTTGGGCCGTACGACGCTGTATGGTGTTCGAACCTTTTAGAGCACGTCGTTTCGCCGCACGCCGTTCTGCGAAAATTCCATGGGGCGCTCAAAGAAGAGGGGCTTCTGTTTTTAAAGGTTCCGCTTATTCCCCATCCTTTCGTTGGCTGGCTCTACCGGCTCATCGTTGGCCGGCCCGGCTATCTCGCGGACGAGCATCTTTATGCCTATTCGAGGCGGACAATCGAGTTTATCGTTGCCCGCGCCGGCTTCCGTATTATCGAGACGGACTGCTTTTGGCCGTCTTCCATGGTTTTGCACCGTATCCTCGCTCCCGTGCTTTCGCGTTTTGGGACCACGGTGACGGTGGTCGCCAAGCGTGATTCTTCTTTTACGTATGCCAAAAAACGCCCGGTTTCATAAAAGCCTCCTTTTTATTACTGGTATTTTTCCGCCGGATATCGGGGGGCCGGCAACGTATTGCTTCCGGATGGCGGAAGAGGCGGTGCGGCGGGGATACCGCGTACGCGTTATCGCGTACGGGTCTAGGGGTCGGTCCCGTGCGCCGTATCCTTTTTCCGTAATCCGTATTTTACGGTATCCGTTTCCTATCCGTTTCGTTATTTTCTTTTTCTCCCTTATTTTTTACGGATTTCGGTACCGTACGTGGTATGCCCATGGGGGGCTTTCCGCGACTTTACCCGCCCTTGTCGCTGCACGACTCCTCGGTAAGCGCGTCGGCGTGAAGGTTACGGGCGATTATGCATGGGAACAAGCCCGCAATCGTGGATGGGTGACGGACAATATCGATACATTCCAAAATAAAAAGTATTCAGCGCTGATTCGCTTCGTGGCGTATGCGCGCGCGTACGTCTCGCGGCACGCCGACTTCGTAGTAGTCCCCTCCGCATATCTCGCGCGTATGGTACGCGGTTGGGGCGTCCCGCAGGCGCGCATCCGCACCGTTTACAACGCCGTCCGCGTTCCCGCGGCAACGGCGAGCGGTGCGCGGGCGCACACCCGCGCCGAATACGGACTTTCGGGTTTTGTGCTTATAACCGTCGCGCGTCTTGTTCCGTGGAAGGGGGCTTCAGGACTCGTGTCCCTTATGCCGGAACTCCTCGCGCGAAGTCCGGAATACCACCTGATTGTCGTAGGCGAGGGGCCTGAGCGGGAGAGTCTTTACCGCTTAGCGGAATCACTCCATGTTTCGCATGCCGTGCGGTTTTTCGGCGGTATGCCGCACGCGGAAACGGAGCGGCTTGTCGCCGCATCGGATCTCTTCGTGCTTAATTCCGATTACGAGGGTTTTTCGCATGTGCTTCTCGAGGCTATGGGGGCGGGTTGCCCGGTTGCCGCACGGGCTTGCGGCGGCAATAAGGAGCTTATTGTAGATGGGGAAAACGGTTATCTGCTTTCTACAATGCCGGAGGACGGCGAATGGATACGTAGTATTGAGCGTGCTCGTACGAATCCCGCGGAGCGCGCCCTGCTTGCCGCAAACGCTCGCAAGTCGTTTTCCCGTTTCACGTTCAACCGCATGGCGGAAGAGACATTCGCTTTCTTATGATAGTAAAAAAGCCGTGGGTCCAACTGTCCGTTATTCTTGCTTTGGCTTTTTTCGTACGCGCCGCGGTATTCCATTTTTTGGGCTTTGAAATTTTAAAATACAGGGAAATGGGCTTTGACCTACCAGCAGAGCATTGGCTTGCAGGTGAAGGGATGGGCGTTGCCTCATATTGCCCGACGTCCTATCGCGCGCCCGGATTCATACTGTACTTGATAGGTGTATACGGGCTCTTTGGCCGGTCGGCGCTTTCTTTAGGTCTTGGTCAGATTTTTTGGAGCTTGCTTGTTGTCGTCCTTGCGTACGTCCTCGGTAGGCGCATATTTTCCCCTGTTGTAGGTACTGTGGCTGCCTGCATATGCGCCGTCTATCCTTACGCGGTTTACCATGACATAACGGGATTTTATTTTACGGCCATCTTCTCCTGTATCATGCTCGGCCTTATCATTTCCATAATCGAATCGGTTCGCCGCGAAAGCATCGTATGGGCGACGTTTTCAGGATTGCTTTTGGGCATCGGGCTTCTTTTCAGGGGAACGATCCTCATTGCCGCGCCGTTTCTTGCGTTATGGATCGTGTGGCAAGGGAAAAAGAATCGGCGTAAAGCGGTTATGCAGGCCGTATGTATGGCTTGCGCGGCTACTCTCGTCCTCGTGCCCTGGTGGGTGCGGAATTATGAAGTGCATGGGCGGTTCGTTTTTCTTACCACCGACGGTGGCAGGGCGCTATGGAAAAGCATGAATTCCCAGTCGTTGCCCATGCTCCTTATAGACGGTCATATCGACGATACGCCCGATCCGTACGACATGCCGTCCGTATCCCCCATGGCGTACAAGGATGCCGTGGGATGCGGCTTCATGGCCATGTCTGAGCCCGACCAGGACGCATGGTATTACCATAAGGCGTTTGTCTTTGTGGTAAGTAAGCCGTACGATACGACCCGTCTCGCATGGCATAAGTTCCTCGGTTATTGGTCGGTATTCTATTTCCCGCCGCTCGAGACCGGCGGATGGTCCTTCCGTTACCCCGCTTCGTTTTTCAGCCTCAGTTACGCAGCATATACGCTCACGTACGGCCCCGTGCTCATTTTCGCGGTCATTGGCTTGTTTCTGGCCCGCAGGCGTTATGGCCCGGAGATTGTACTCCTTCTCGCGCTTGTGCTCGGCGTAAGTGCTCCACATCTTTTTTTCGCGGGTTACACTAAATACCGCGCCCCACTCGACCCCTTCCTTATCGTCATGGCGTCCTATGCGCTCACGTCGCTGTATACCCGTTTTTTTCCGAAGCGCATGCGAAGTGGCAGAAGTATGCCTTCGTAGACGATCCGCGCGCTGATTTTTGATTCACCCGCCTTCCTGTCTTCGAAAACGATAGGTACTTCTTTCCATGAGGGCTTTCGGCGCATGAGCGCCCATTTGAGTTCCATAAGGAACGCGAACCCCGAGGCGCCGCACAGCTGCCAGTCCGTTTTTCGTAGTAGGTCTGCGCTTATAGCATTAAATCCCGACGTGCAGTCGTGAAAGGGCATGCCGGTTACGAAGCGGGCATACTGGTTGCCGAAGCGGGAGAGTAGTCTGCGCCCAAGTCCCCATCCGTGCGTGCCGCCACCCCGCACGTAGCGCGACCCTATGGCCATATCGCACGAAGCGCGCGCTGCAATAAGATCCGGCAAATAGCGGGGATGATGCGAGAAATCAGCGTCCATGGTTATAACGGTGTCTATGTCCTTTTCCGCAAGTGCCCGGGCGAAGCCTGCGCGGTACGCGCCGCCCAGGCCGTTTTTTTTAGCCTGTTCTATAAGGATGATGCCGGCATCGTTTCGTTGCATGGCCTTCACCGCATCCGCCGTGCCGTCCGGCGAATTACCGTCGACCACACACACCGTCGCCTCGGGGACGATTTTCCGTATGAGCGCGACGAGACGGGTTATATTTTCCCGTTCGTTATAGGTAGGGATTATGAGTAGCGTTTTTTTCATTAATGGGAATATGATACCCTCATGCGGTAGTTTCCGCATTACCTGCTATGAAAGTACTGATGATTTCGCTTGATCGTACCTGTCTGCGCGAAGGGTCCTCCCAGCGGGAAAAACTGCTCCGTTACGGGGCGCTTTTTGACGAATTACATGTTGTAATTTTTTATTCTGGCACGCGCCTTCCAGACCGTTTGGAGTGTGCGCCGAACGTGTTCGTCTATCCCACCAATCATTTTTTCCGTTTTAATCCGTTTTATTTTTATCGCGCTTTTCGTATCGCTTCGCGCGTAATACGGAGGCGGCAATTCACGCCTTCCCGCGATGTGGTTACGGCGCAGGATTCGTTTCCCACCGGCGTCGTTGCGTACGCGTTGAAAATCGCTTTCGGCATCTCCTTTCAATTGCAGATTCATATAGATTTTTTCAACCCGTATTTCGTGCGCGAATCCCTATGGCATCGGTTGCAGGCGGCATGCGCGCGCTTTCTCGCGCCGCGGGCTGACGGCGTCCGCGTCGTTTCGAACGGAATCGCGCGGTACGTTCGGGAAGAGCTCGCGGTCGATCCGCGCAAAATCTCCATAGTACCCGTTACGCCCGATATGCGGGCTATTGCCGACGCAGAGCCGCGTTTCGACTTGCGTGCCCGCTATCCGCAGTTTCCGTTCATCGCGCTCATGGCATGCCGCCTTGTAAAGCAGAAGGGTGCGGGAAGGGCGCTTGACGCAATGCGGATTCTTGCGCGTACGCATCCGGAGGCTGGCCTCATTATCGTCGGTTCAGGACCAGAAGAATGGCGTCTCAAAAGAACGGTTGTGGACATGGGATTGAAAAACGTTATTTTCGTACCGTGGGCGGAAGACGTCGTTTCATATTACAAAGGCGCCGATGTTTTTCTTTTACCTTCCTTGTATGAAGGATGGGGACTTACGGTCGTGGAAGCTATGGCTGCTGGACTGCCGGTTATAGCGACTCCCGTTGGTTGCGTTCCCGATCTTATCGATTCGGGAAAAAACGGTTTTATCCTTCCTACGGGGTCTCCTCTAGAAATCGCGGATGCTATAGGCATGCTTTGCGCGGATTCCGGTTTAGCGAAGAAAATAGGGCGTGCTGCGGAGGCTTCGGTATTCGCCCGCATGCCCTACACAGCCGGCGCATATGAGCTTGCTTATAAAAATGCTTTATCTTATGCAATTTCCGGTTAAAAAGAAGATTCTTATGTTTAATTTAGCCGTTGACGAGAACGATCCCATTCTCGGTTTCGCGGTTCCCTTGATCGTGCGCATGGCGCGGGAAGCGGAGGAGGTGCATATAATTACCGTACGGACTGGATCCTTCACCCTGCCTTCAAATGTTTTTGTTCGTTCCGTGCGCGGGAATCGCGGAATGGGAAAAATAGGCGCCGTTATTTCGTTTTACGGCCATTTGTTCGGGGTTTTGCGCGCGGTCCGTATCGATGTCTGTTTTTCCCATATGAATCCCTTATTCGTCGTTCTCGCCGCGCCCGTTCTCGCCGCGCGACGTATCCGTATCGTTTTATGGTATGCGCACCATTATCGGGGACTTACGGCACGTATCGCCCATATCTTCGCATGGCGTATCGTGACGAGCGGCCGGCATTCTTATTCTTCCTCCGGTCGGAAGGTTGTCGTTACGGGGCAGATGGTCGATACCGATTTTTTTACGCCGACGGTCACGAGCCATGTGCCGATTCCGGGGGTGTTCGTTTCGGCGGGAAGAATCGCTCCCATAAAAGACCTACTGACTTTCGTTCGTGCGGCGGGCATTATGCGTGACAAGGGGCTCCGTTTCCGCTGCGTTTGCATCGGCCCCGTACTTTCCCATGATGCGGGTTATTACGCGTCATTGCGGGAAGAAATCAAAACCCTTTCCCTTGGGGATATTTTTTCTTTTGCGGGGCCTGTTGCTTATCGGGAGATGCCGAAACAGTACGGCGTTGCGACGGCGCATGTGAATTTGTGCGCTACGGGCGCTCTCGATAAGGCTGCTCTCGAGGCGATGGCATGTGGTACTCCTTCCGTTTTTGCCAATCAGGCATTCGTTCCCCTTGTAGGTCCGGCCGCTTCCGCCCTTTCTTTTCCTTTCGGCGATGCGCGCCGGCTTGCGGAGGTGCTCGCCGGATTCCTCGTTGCCCCCACTACTCTTTCCGGCGCCGATCTCATGAGGCTTCGCGAAAAGGTTGTACGCGAGCACAGCCTCCGTTCTTTTGTCGGTCGGTTGGTTACGCTTTTATCATGAGAACACTGTACCGGGAATTACTTCGAGGGAAGGGCATATGGCGTAGTTCTTTATACGACGCTCTTGTTCCGTATGCGGCA
The DNA here is from genome assembly GCA_023244855.1 of Candidatus Harrisonbacteria bacterium. Classification (GTDB taxonomy): domain Bacteria; phylum Patescibacteriota; class Minisyncoccia; order UBA6257; family UBA11618; genus CALRGO01. The sequence goes on from JAHFLO010000003.1 coordinate 34,614, forward strand.
GTTATCCGTGAGCCTATTCTCGATATCGCGTCCGGCAAGGATCCGGGCTATTGGCGGATCTTGGGCATTAATGGCAATAAGGGGATACGGGTGAGTACGGTCGATGCGGATCAGGGCGCTTGCCCTTCGATCCTGCATGACATGGATACGGGTCCCCTGCCTTGCGCGGATGGAAGTTTCGCTACGGTATTCATGATAAATTGCATATATTCCTTTTCTGATTATCGTGCGGCTTTGCGCGAAATTCACCGCATTCTTTCCGTTGACGGCGTGGCATTCATAAGCTTTCCTTTTATTTTTCCCCATACGCCCGAGCCGCGGGATTTTTTCCGTTTTAGTGATGAGGGGGTGCGCATGGCATGCGCCGATGCGGAATTAAGCGTCGTTTCCTGCCGGCCGCTCGGGGGCAGGTGGTCATCCGCCGCATACCTTATCAGTCCATTCCTCCGTCCTTATTTTATTTTCGCGTTGCCGGTGTGTATTATAGCCCTCTTTTTTGACCGCCTTTCGCAGCTTGTCTTCCCTGCCTTGCCGCGGGCACCTATGGGTTATTTGGCGGTCGTTAAACGGATATGATTCTTTTTTTCTTGCGCGAACTACTCTATGCCATTCTCCTGATTTTTTCTTCGCGCCGACCCGACGGTGCCGCGCGCATACTCATGTACCATTCGGTCGGCGGATCCGGACCAAAAGCGGTGTCGGTAAAGCAATTCCGTTTGCAGATGGCGTATCTTAAGAAGTATTTTCGCATAACCCCCCTTTTATCCTTATTCGATGCCGGTCAGGATACTACGTTGGCATCCCGTGTTTGCATTACCTTCGATGACGGGTTTGCCGATACGTACGTCCATGCCGCCCCCATACTCGACGAATTAGGTATTCCCGCTACGTTTTTTATTACCGCGGGGTATGTGGGAAGGGATCATCCCGTATTTTACGGGACAGAGCCGTGCATGTCCGCAGGGCAGCTTACCGATCTTGTCCGGCGAGGTCATGAACTGGGAGGACATACCGTGACGCATCCGAAGCTCGCCGGATTACCTGAGGAATCGGTCCGCGCGGAGCTTTCTGGTTCGAAGGCGTTCCTTAAGATATTTATCCAGTCTGAAGCGCCCGCTTTCGCTTATCCCAAAGGCAGTTATAATAGCATGGTGAAAAAGCTGGTATGCGAGGCCGGATTCGCTTGCGCGGTTACTGTCCGCGAGGGATCATGCCGCTTTACGGACGACCGCTTCGCGTTGCCGCGCATAGCGGTCGATGCGGGAACGGGCCCCATGCAATTCCGCGGAAAGCTTTCTTCGGCCCTGTATTCGTACGAGCGCATCAAAAAAATCCTATGCCGGTAAAAAATGGCTGCGTAGAATTCGAAAACGGACGCTGGTCGCGCGGCAACCAAGACCCCGTCATGCGCCATCTCCTTGCCTTACCGTTCGTTCTTCGGGGGCCGGTTCTCGATGTTGGCGGAGGAGACGGCCTCTTTATGTCGCTTGCGCGGGATCGGTATGGGTTCGACGTGCGGGTTTTGGATATTTCTCCGGTTGCGGTGGGGATGGCGCGGCAGCGTGGCATAACGGCGGATACTTTCGATATAACGAACGCATTACCTTTTAATGACGGAAGCTTCGGATCGGTTGTCGCCCTCGACGTTCTTGAACACGTATATGACCCCCTTTCGCTGCTCCGCGAAATGGGGCGTGTGGGCAGCTCCGTCGTCGTCGCTGTCCCTAATTTCCATTTCATAGTCGGCCGCATCAGTATGGTTTTCGGCCGCATACCGTTCCAGTCGAAGCCGCGGCGGGGGCATGTTTATTGGTTCAATTATTACGTGCTATCGCGTATGGTGCGCGATGCGGGCATGCGTATCGAGCGGATTACCTACGGGCCGATTGCGCGCTTGGGCGTTTTCGGCCGGATACTCGCCCGCCTCCTTCCCAATCTTTTTGCGGACAGTTTCGTCGTTCTGCTTGTCCGACATGACGAAAAACCGGTGTCTTTGAAATGAAATCAGGATCTCCGCATATCATATATATCGGCAACATCCGCTTGCCCACGGAAAAGGCGCACGGATACCAGATTATGAAAATGTGCGAAGCCCTTTCTTCGTGCGGCGCGGACGTCGAGCTTTGGCATCCGGCGCGCTTACAGGCGAATAAGGGGCTCCGCGGTACGGACGCGTTTGCGCAGTACGGCGTGCGGCGTTCGTTTGCCCTCAGGAAAATTAGGAATATCGACATCGTCGTCCTGAACCGTTTCATTCCAGACGTTTTTTTCATGCCGTTTTTTCTCATACACGCGCTCGTATGGGGATGGTACGTCGCGGGACGCGCGCGTAAGGCCGCCGCCGACGCCTATTATGCCCGCGACGACGAGGTCGCGTATTGGCTTCTTAGGCGCGGCATGCCGACCGTCTACGAAGCGCATGGCATTCCCCGCGGATGGAAGTATTGGATGTTGCGAAGTATTGCCCGTAGCCCGCAATTAGCGCTCGTTGTTGCAGTTACGGGTTTTTTGAAAGATGATCTCGTCCGTATAGGATTTCCGGCTGAAAAAATAATCGTATTACCCGATGCTGTGGATACGCAGGATTTTCCCGTGAATACGGACAAGCTTTCTTTGCGTAGGGAATTGGGCTTGCCAGCGGATAAAAAAATAGCAACGTATATGGGTAATTTCATGACCAAGGGTATGACGAAGGGCGTCGAGACGGTCGTGGGAGCGGTTTCGCTTCTTGACGCTTCATGTGTGGTGGTGCTCGTCGGCGGTCAGCCGGACGAGCTTGCGGCCTACGGCGAGCATGTCGAACGGAGCGGTCTACGGGAAAGGATTATTCTCGTTCCTTTTAAGCCGCATCGGGAGGCGATGCGGTATCTTACGGCATCGGACGCGCTTCTTATGCCATTTCCTTTGCATAACAGGCATTATCGGCTATATATGTCTCCGCTTAAGATGTTCGAGTATATGGCTTCTGGCGTGCCGATAGTCGCCTCGGACCTCCCGTCAATCCGAGAAGTGTTGTCGGCCGAAACAGCTGTCTTCGCCGCGCCGAGCGATGCGGTTTCCCTTGCCGCGGCTATTCGCCGGCTATTCGCTGAGCCCGAGGCGGCTCTGCGTCGTGCCCAGGCTGCACGCAAGACTGTCTTGCGTTATTCATGGCGAGCACGCGCCGCAACCGTGCTTGGTAGGTTATGAGACATCTTCTCTTTATCAGCACCACCCTTCGGCCCGATAGCGGTTACGGCAGCCTTACTCGGAACCACTGCGACGCCTTCTATGATAAGGGTGTTCCATTTACACTTCTCCTGCCGCATACTGCGGAACGGGCGATTGTGCCGTATGCGACGCAGGTCCGGTATGTCTTGCCTAATCTACCGCTTAATTTCGGCGCGTTGCCCGATTTACCTAAACTCCGCCATTTTTACGCTAGCGTCCGGTGGGAATGCGCTGCTTCTACGCTCATGCATTCCTTGCTCGATTTTCCCTACGCCGCGCTCGGGTTCCGCATGGCGCGCACGCGGCGCATCCCGTTCTTTTTTTCCGCGCTCGGTACGTATTCGGTAGCCCCTTTCGGACGTCGCATCGACCGCGCGTTGTTCATGCCGGCGTACCGCGGCGCGCGGCGCATCTTTGCCATAAGCGATTTCACCGCGGAGGCGATGCAGGCAGCCGCGGGAGAGGAGCGGCATATTGATACGGTGCGGTTGCCCGCGCCCCCGCCAACGCCTTCCGTCTCCCGTTCTTTCTCTTGGCTTCCGTCTTCGGCGCGCGTCATTCTTTCAGTTGGACCTTTGAAGGAGCGGAAGGGAATGGACGTGCTGGTGCGGGCTATGCCGGCTATCGTCCGGCTGCTGCCCGACGCGCATCTCGTGATAGCCGCCGCATATGGCGATGAGCGGCCGTATCGCGCTCTCGCTGAGGAAGGCGGCGTCGCGGGCAACGTGCATATCGTCCGGAATCCTTCCGCGGATGAGCTTGGGGCACTCTTCGCCCGCGCCGACCTTTTTTCGATGACGCCGCGCTCCGTAGACAGCGAATTCGAGGGGTATGGTCTCGTCTATGGCGAGGCGGGGTGGTATCGCCTGCCGGTCGTCGCTTCCCGTTCGGGTGGCGTTCCCGAGGCCGTGCTAGACGGCGAAACGGGCATCTTGGTTCCCGAAAATGATCCTTGCGTCACTGCGCAGGCGATTATTTCAGTTCTTCGCGACGAGCGGCTTGCGCGGCGTTTAGGGGATGCCGGTTATGCTCATGCATCTCGCCGCACGACGGCCCGTTATGCCGAAGAGCTTCTTGCCTTATATGAGGCGCCATACCAGCCATAGGGCGATCACGGCGTTCGCGAAACGGGCGAGGATCCGGGCGCTTACCGCGCCTAGTATTCCAAGGGGCGGTATGAGAATAAGTGAGAAAATGAAGATCGTCGACGTTCCTGCACCAGTAAGGATAATCGAGCCTTTTTTATGCAGGAGGCCGTCTAAGGCGGACTCGGCTAGGTGGGCGGGAAAGGCGAGGAATGATATGGCAAGTAACTGGGAAAATGGCGCGGCTTCTGGATAGATAGGGAAAACAAGTCGGAAAAATGTTGGCGCTGCGAGGACATATGCTAGGGCGCAGGCGAAGGCGATAAGCGTCGCCTGTATGAGTCGGGAGGTAAGCATCTTTCGTACGGCGCCTTTTTCCATTATCGCGATGCGCGCGGCCGAGAGGACGCCGAGATTCTTCACGAGGCCCTTTATCGCTTCCGGGGCTATGCGGGCGATACCGTAGACGGCTACCTCGCGCGGCTCGAGGAACGCATTGAGTAAGAGGATGTCGGCGTAATTTGCCGTCCATGCGACGCTTTCGATCCAGCTCGTCTTTTTGCCGAACGACAGCGCCTCGTAGCTTACGGTCCCGCTCTGCGCTACGGGGCTCGTTGATGCGCGGTACGCCCATAATCCGGTCGTCGCTGCCCCCGCGCAGGAAATAGCGAATACGAGCGGCGCGGCATACGCCGGAAAAACGAGTCCGGCGATTACGAACGCGCTTGCCGCGGCGAACGATGCTCCGAGGGAATGCGCGGCATACGCCCGTACGCTTCCCGTTCCCACGCAATACGCCTCGTAGAAGCCGCTGATCGCGGAGGGAGCGAAGAATGGGATACTTACGGCGATAGCGGTTGCGAGACCATATCGTCCGGTTACGGCGTAATAGACAGCGGTGGCGAGGAGTCCGATCATGCCGTATCTTGCCCTGCGGAATACGGCGGCGGCGGCGAGGGGGAACGTGCCGTATGCCTTGCGCGCGGCGGCCGTAACGAGCGCGGCAGGCATATTCGGGTATGCGGCGAGCGCAGCTATGGATGCGAATGTTCCCGCAACCTGATATTCTCCGAAGGCCGCCTTCGGCACGATACGCGCGACCACGGCGTATGCGGCAAGCATTAAGAGACCTCCTCCTGTGGAGGCTATGCTCATATATATCCCCTTCCGCGCAAGATTCATGGCGTTTTCTCGAGTACGGCTATACTACCGTACCCGCATTCGCGGAAAACGGGAGCCGCTCTATACTTCTCGAGCTGGCGGGCAAGAGGAAGGAGGCTTGTAAAGTACGGGAAGCATAAACTCGAAGCTTCGAACCGGCGGATGCGGAAGCCGCCATCCCGCAGCTGCTTCCGCATAACATGCGGGTAGCGCCATACGTGAGGCAGCGTCTCGTCGCCGCGGTACCCCTCATCAATCCCTACGCCTCCCGCGTTCAGGAGTATCCTACCGAGTCCCACGAACCATGCGAATGGGGATCGGCGGGAGGCTGTCCAAAAAACGTCGCCGCCCAGGATGACGGCGGCGCATGGATTGAGGCACGTAGGCATCGCTATGACGGCGTTCGCTTTTGTGACGCGCCGTATTTCCGCAAGGCCTGTCTCGAAGCTTGGTAGGTGTTCAAGCACGTGCGAGCTCGTCACCCAGTCGAACGAGTCGGCGGGAAACGGAAGGTTCTCTGCGTCAGCTGTAAGGAATCGTATCGCATTTCCCACGCCGGCTTTTTCCGCATGCTGGCGTGCTTTCAGGATATTAACTTCCGAGATATCGCATGCGGTGACGAGGGCGCCTTTTTTCGCGAGCATGATCGCGAGTGTGCCGTCCCCACAGCCTGCGTCGAGAACCGTCGCGCCTGCCGGAATATGTGCTGCGATTGCCACGTATTCCGTCTCGTGGGCATATTTCCATAAGGCAAAATGGTTTTTCGTCCCGCTTGCGATACTTGATTCTTCTCGCTTGCGATATGTTTCCTTGATCGCCTGCCCGTTTTCCTTGCCTTTATTTGCGTTCATATCTGCGGCTCGCTCGTCTTCCATTGGCTCGTGGGCGATAAGGACGGTCTCGCCGTAGCTGACTGCTTTCGTCTTTCATTGGACTGCTTCGCGATCGAACTCGATCTCGTACACGCCTATCCAGTCTTTTGCCGCTTTTGCCTTAAGCCGTAGGGCAACGGCGGAAAACGGATCTTCGATGCGCGTTATTTCTTCGTTGGGAAATCCTCCTTTCGCAATTACGCGCCATTCTTTTCCGTTCGATGTTGCTTCGAGGGACCAGTCGTTCACGTAGTTATTACTTATGCCGAAATTACGCCAATGGATCCGTGTTTCGCGAACGTTGTAGGGACCGGAAAAAACAATTGTATAATCAAGCTTATCGTTGCCCGGCGCGGCCATATTTGATAGCGATCCGTCGACGAGCGCTTGCGCCCCGTTGCCGCGAGCTATACTGTATTCGGGTGATTCGAAGGTATTGCTCGTGACTTCTATTTTGTCGGGGGTGGTAATGGCTAATTTTTCCGGAACGATCCTGCTCATTATGCAGAATATTCGCGGCAGACGTTCACTTACGCACCACGAGGAGGCCCTGACACTGAAAACGATGCTGAGCGCGGCAAATCCCAAAACAACGAGACCGCCGTATAGGATTTTTTCGAGTGCACCCATTTGATAGTATGGTAGCCGAACCGGCAGTGCCGTGCAATTCTTAAAAAATAAACCGTGTTATGCCGTTTTTTAGTATCGCGTATTTTTCTTCCACTGACGTCGCTTTTAAAAGTATGACCTCCATGTTTGCTAAGGGCTCTCTAGAGTTGGCTCTGCAGGGCGTTTGAAATGTAAGGGTGGTATAGGTGCCGTTGGAGCGGGGTGTCCGGCGTATGGCGCAAAAAAATCCTTTTTTGCTTTCTTCTACCCACATGACACCGAGAATTCCCTTATTCGTATCATAGAGCCTAAAAGGGCTTATGGTTCCGTTATTTTCAATGCCTACTATATCGCCCATCGTGATAACCTCCTTTGTTTTTTTGGAGAATATAACGAGCTCGTACCAAAAAGAGAGGGGTTGTATGCTATTAAATGCTAGGGGGATGTTTTTTTGATCTTTTATTTTAAGGTTGATTGTCCGCGGATATGCTGGGCCAGCTATCGGCATCACGGCTCCTTGGAGGCTCAGCGTCGCATAGACGAAGCCGAGGGTAATAGCCATGGATGCGAAAACCGCTGTTTTATGCCGCATATGTTTTTTTATCGCGCATAGCCATATACGTAATTGCCGTAAGTGCCAGTATAGCTCCGTAGGAATATGCGATATCTGTATTTTCGGGAATATAGGAAGTGAATTGCCATAAGAAAAGCGCTCCCGTTGCAACTACGAACGCTCCTGTAGCGATAAAAAACGCTTTTTTGGGCCGTAATGCGAAAATGGCAAACGGCGCGGCAATGGACGAGAGATAGGGGGAGCTCACTATGAGGATTCCTCCGTATACGAGGATATAATGTGCTCCTGCCGCGAGCAGTCCTGCAAGGAGTATAGGGGGTGCGGACGGCGTCGCTAAGAGTCCCATGAGCGTGCTTGCAAGAAGCATCGGTCGATGGGAAGAAAAATACGCTGATGCCGATCCGGCTTCTAGGATGCCGCATGCTGCCGCTACGGCAAGCGGCGCCATAACCAGTGTAAGGGTGTAATACCCTTTTTTATTTTCAGGATTTTTTTCGCGCGATCGCCGCCATACGAAAACACCGAAGAGTAGTGCAAGGGCGGATACTGATGCGATAAAAAGCGGCACCCCGTATATAGTGTCCGGTAGCGCAATTTGCGGGAAGGTGTTCATAAAGAATGGCTTGTCGTTTCTAAAACGAAGATATTCCATTGAGTGCCATATGCCGGCAAGGGCAGCAATGAATATGCCGATACGGCTTTCAGAAGAAAAAAAACGTTTTTCGGTAACGGCTTTGAAAAGGGAATGCGAAAAGAAAACGGCGACGGCGAACGATGCTATCCATTGTTCCGAAAAAAGCGCGGCCGCGAAAAATCCCTCTTGTAAAAATGGGATATTTTTTTTGCCGTTTTCCTGCCGCGCGGTAAAGAGTAACCAGAGGAGAATAAAAGGCATTCCCGCCACAAATTTCATTCCTTGGGTAAAGGGCACGAGGCGGTAAGAAAAAACGAATGCGTATGCGCCAAGGAGCGCCGTTCCCGCCGAGCCCGTTATTTCTTTACCTAGGATTAAAAGAGCTATGAGTGCGATAACCCTGCTTATGAGCCCGATAAGAATAAGGATCTCCCCTTCGGCATTTTCTCCTTTTATGAAAAATGCCGCGAACCGTGCTTCGGCGGGCAATACAAGCATCGGTGCTGTACGGATAAGGGGCGCTGTCGTTACGCCTTGGTAAATGGCCGCGTCATGGAAATCGCCGTAGAACTCGACTGCACGCGCAGCCGAGGGGTATGCGGCGATTGTAAATCCTCCGATTTCAAAGAGTATGAGAAATAAGAAGAGGATGGTGTTTACAGTTTTTCCTGCGAAGTATTTTTTACAATAAGGTGCTGCAATTAATGCTCCGGCGGAAAAAATCCCGATCGCGATACCCGCAGACCCGAGATCTTTGCCTAGATACCACATAAGACCCCCCCCGAAAAAGGCTATAAGGCTGTTTTTAACCATAGAGATTTTTTTTGAGCGTACGTAGTTTTTCCTTAAATCCAGTCGGGCGCAGGAGGGTTATTTCGAGAGATGATAAGGATGCTGTTTCGGGTATGGCGCAGTCGGAGTCTATTTTTGGCAGCGCGCTCTCCCTTGTTTTCGTTATCCAACATGCGTATTTAGCGTTCGTTGCGGCATCGGTTGCCGTAAGTAAGCCGAACCGCCTTCCTTCCGTATTATAATAAGAGAAAATTTTTATGTGGGGAATGAAGAACTGCACGAGGTTGCTCCGTTTCACGGCGGACTTCGTCCGTATTCGGTACCGTTCGTACGAAAAATAAAAATAATCATCCGGCCGCTTTCGTTCCATCGGCATCCAATTACCATCCTCATCTCGTATGTGCATGCTTTCGGGTGGCGGGAGAGAAGCGTAGCCGAAAAGCGCGGATCCTTGCAGTGCGCAATTAACCGCTATTGCAATGGCCGTTACGGCGCAGGATGCGGCGATTATGGCGAATAGGAAATTTTTAAACGGTAGGTTCATTGGAATTTTTTCGTATAAGAGGCAGAAGCGCCCCCGCGATAATAAGCGCGAATATTCCGGTTTTATTCCAGCCCTCCGTATATTCTATAAAGCGGAAGAGCCACACCGTTCCTAAAATAGCGAGGGATGTCATATATGCGATTACGGGAAATGGCCTTACGTTCCCATATGCCGTACGGTGCGAACAGAGCACTATGAGCGCGAACGCGATACCGTCGAGATACGGCGACAAAGGGACGAAGATGCCGAAAAAAGAAAGTATTGGTACGATCGCCGCCATTGCGGCGAATGCCATGCAGGCAGCGCTTTCAAAATCAATGGCTTTGCGCTGGACTGATTCGTAAGCGAGCGTAATCCAGAACGGCGCCCCCAGTATCCAATATACGCTTACCGGTTTCATGATACCCAGTATGTTTTCCATTATGGCGAAATGTCTTCCTATCGCGAACATAATCGGCATAACGAATCCGAATATGATAAAGGCATGCCCTTTGAAGTTGTGCGTTTTGCGTGTTTTTCCGTAATAGAGCATGCCGCCAGCGAGAGAAATAACGCAAAAGAGAAAATAGAGGGCGTATATTCCATTCGTTTGCGGGTCGCGATGCGCATGCGCTTGGAGCGAAAGAAGCGGCTGTATGCCGTTTACGGATCGCATCCATTCAATTGCGGTCAGGGCGCTCGCCGCAATCGCCATGAAGAAAGCGCAGATGGTATCTTTTGCAGTTACGGATTCTCTTCCCTGCGCGGCTATCTTTACCATCGGCGTGAAGGCGTACGCTGCCGCGATCACGAGCGTTAACCATTGTTCCGAAAAAGCCGCGGCAAAACCCGCTATACATTCAACTCCGAGCCATACGGGATCGGGCTTTTTCGCGGTGCGCAGGAAGCTGATCGCCCATATGAAAAAAAAGGGCAATCCTACGACGAACTTAAGCCCTTGCGTAAACGGTATAAGGAGATAGGAAAAGGTGAACGCGAAGATGCCCATGACAAGGCCGCGCTTTGTTGCCCCAAGCGCAGAGCCGAGCATTGCAAAAGCGGTAACGCCCAGCACCCTACTTATGAGCGAAACGAGCAGGATAAGGGTCATATTATCCTGATGTAGGAAAAGCTGGAGCGCTCTCACCTCGAGAAACCACAGCCCAAGAAACGGCGGAATCGCAGTTTCGCGGTTTATAAGGGTCGGGGCATAACTGCTATGGAAATCGCCATAAAATCCCCATGCGCTTTCAAGCGAATGATAGGCGATCGTCGTAAATCCTATGATATGGAAAAGTCCGAGAAATAGGAGAGTGGTTATAAGCAGGCGTTTTTGGGGATGCCTTCCAAGAAAGAAGCGTGCGGTAAGCATGGCACTGAGGGAGAGGGCGGTTATCGGCAGGGCGAGAAAGCCGAGATGTTCTACGGCGCGGTAGAGCGCAAGGACAATACCTGAGATAGCAAAAAACGGAAGTATGGCCATTACTGAACAGTATACCTCGTATCTAAAGCTTTTTTCTGTCTACGGAAAAAACGCGGACTTTCCATTGGGAATTAGTTTCGTAGTTGGAATACACCTGTTGTAGGTATGGCGGAAACGTTTCGCCGGTATATATGGAGAGGTATTTATCGGGGGCAAAAGCATAGCTTGTCTTTACCACTCCATCTAAAACGAGATAATCGACAGCATTTTTTTTAAGCCATGGGCGCAATGAGTCAATATCGTCGAATTTTCCCGGATATGCCGTTTCAAGTCCTGTGTGCGGTGCTATAACGTCGAACATTCCCCTGCCGCCGATACGCGCATCTGGTAATTGCATCGTAAGAATGTCCGAGCCGTTACCGATGGCTATCTTCCCCTTTAGTCTAACGGAAAGCCAATTCGCCCATAGGGCGCCGTCGCGTGTTTGTACGTTCCTGTCTTTAGATGTGAAGAGAAAGAACGAGAATATCCCGATCATGAAAAAGGCGGCGGTCGCGATACCGGCGCACATGAGGGCATCGCGCCGTTCCTTTTTGGTAATGAGCTCATTGAATTCATGCGCGGCGAGCACGATAAAGAGCGGTATAAGCGGCATGATATGGCGCGGATTGTAATAGATGTGGAAGACCGGAACGAGGCCGACGATCCATACGAAAAACGCAATATATAGCGGATATATTTTTTTATTCGCGTATCCCCGCTCTGCGACGTTGCACGTCACCATTAGCAAGTACGGTAACGTATTGAGGAATATGGTCGTTAGAAGTAGTACTAGCCCCCCTAAGGCGAATTTATCCGCATAATCCGTCACTGTGTGGGTAGATATGTACGTGCCGAACGGGACTGCAGGTACGGCAGACCCCCATGCGTCCGTATACGTATCCGAAAAGTATTTGCTGTTTTCCCCGTAGTAGAACGCTGAACCAAACCATACTGCGCGTTGCAAGAGAAACGGGGTGGCAATAGCCCAAAACACCGCTATCGCGGCAGCAATGTAGGCGAGGCATCGTTTACCTTTTTTCCGTTCCCAGAGCCAATAGGAGATGAGGATTACGGGTAGTATGAAGACGCCATTAGGCCGCACCCAGTAGGCAAGGCCGGCGACGCCTGTGCTTGCAAGAAGCATAGCGGGACGTTCTTGCGCCGCATAGAGGAGTGCTATGGAAATAAGAAATAGGAGTATGAAAAGAGGTTCGCTCATGGCAATCGCCCCGCTATGTTCGATTATGGTGAGAGGGAAAGCGAAGCAGAAAAATGCCATCGTGAGGATATGAGTCCGCGGCGACGGATCTACATGTTTTATTATGTAAATAAGGGGAAAAATACTTAGAGCCGAAAGCGCGCTTGCGAGCAATGAAGCGCTTACTAAGTTTTCGAAGATTGATACGTGTGGCACGAGCCGAAAGAGTCCTGCAAGTAGTAGGGGCCACCCTATAGCGTGGGTGCGTATCGGCGACCAATCACCGTGCGCTATTTCCAGTCCTTTCAGGACGTATATGTAGGGATCTGAACGCTGGAACGGGAAATTGGTAAGGTGCCAAAAAAGAAACGGAAAAAAATAACGTACAAGGAGCGTGAGCGCAAAGAAAAAGAAGATGGTGAGCCCTATCGACCGTTCCGCGCGGTTGAGAATATTTTTAAGCATGGGCTGTATTTCTTATGAATCGTCTGCGTGCCCATGCGTTTACCGGTTTTTCGATAAGAATGTATGAAAGGCCGGCGCACGGGATGAGTAATAATGGCACTGCAAACGGAGAATATGCTCCATATCGGTTTGAAAGGTCGGTAAAGGGCTGTTGCCAGAGATATATACTGTAGGACGCCATTCCGATTTTTGCTATAGCGGAAAAGAAACGCGATGAGGTCAATTTCTTGATATCGTATGTTAATGAAATCACGCAAAGCGCACCAAGAGGAAAAAAGGCGCGCAATATCTGGAAGTAATGGGCATGGCTCCGTATATCGGTAAGTGCGGGAATCGCGATTGTCATTATAGTTAGCACGGCGACGCATTGGAGGCGCCACTCACGGATTATTTTTCTGAAAACAGGGCTTATTGCATAGAGTGCGCCGACAATGATATGCGCGAACGAGATTCCGTTATCGATCCAATCATACATAAAAAATCCAGAGAATGAGAGGGCTATGAGGGAGAGGATTAGAATTTTGACGTAGTTTGGGCGGATGAAGGGGGTAGTTAAAAGGAGGAATGCAGGCCAAAAAAGATAAAATTGCTCTTCTATGGAAAGGCTCCATAAATGACCGAAATTCCATCCGCATTCCATTCCGATCGGGATATTTGCGAGAAACGCTACGCACGGTACCCGTACGTCTGTAACCGACAGCCATCCTATATGCCCTGATATGAAAATAAAAAGGAGATATACGCAATACGCCGGAAGGATTCTTAAGAATCTTCGAATATAGAATAGGCGCGCGTTTATTCTGCCGTGCGTAGCCTCTTCTTCGATAAGCATTTTAGTTATGATGTATCCGCTTATGACGAAAAATATTTTTACGCCGAGACCTCCTAATCTTGATCCTATGATAGGGATCCATTCGAGCGTTCGTTCGTGGGCAGTGCCGTAAAAAATATGATGGAAACGGAACCACGTAAAATGATGAACAAGAACTAATAGGATGCTTATCCCCCGCCAGAAGTCGAGTATCGTATCACGCCCGTTTTTAAGCGGTTGGGGTTCTTCCATGACTTCCTTTTTCGAAATATTCCGCTTCCCCGCCGACGGCTTCTATGTCTTCGCGCACGCCTGTAATGACGCTCCGTGCCGCCATAATGCCCATTTCGAGCGAGTGGTCTTGGTTGTTATAGCGGAACCTGCCGGGGCGGCCGATGTAATACAGGTTTTCGAAGCGGTCTAAATAGGCTTTTACTGCATCTACATATGTTTTGTATTCGGTGTCGTAGATTGGGTAGACCTTTTTTTGGCGTATGAGGTAGCTCTGCCGTACTTCGCTCCGTTTGCAGAAGCCGAGGGGTTCGAGGTGCTTCATCGCCATTTCGAGCAGTTCTTCTTTCGTTGCGTTCCAGACGGCGTCCCCCTCGAAGCAGAAAAATTCCAAAAAGAGCGACGTTTTTCCGTGTGGACTCATTTTTTGGCTGAAATTATTCATCTCCGTAATCCTGCCGAAGGGAATATGTTTTTCGGGGAAATAGATCCATTGGTCTCGCGTAATGCGTTCCTTATCGAGGGTGATGAAGAGATATACTTGGTCGCGGTAGCGCATTTTTTCCGCGGCCGCCATAATTGCCGCGGGCGGGGCAGGGTCGAGCAATTTTAAAAATTCCTTCGGGGGGATGCTTTCAATGAGCGTCTTTGGGGTTATTTCTTTTAGCGCTCCTTTTACGGATACCGTAAGTCCCGTTATGCGGTTGTTATGGTGGCGTATGCGCACCGGATAGCTTTCGAGCTCTACGGGATCGCCCGCATCCGCAATCTTTTTCGCGATGGTTTCATAAATAAGCCCCGTGCCGTATTCAGGGTAATAGAAGCTATCGACGAGCGTGCGGAGCCCTTTCGTGCGGAAAAGGCCGAGCGTTCGTTCTACGGCGGCTTTGATAAGGAATCCAACAGACAGTCCTTTGATGCGTTGTGTCGCCCAGTCGGTATGTATGGTGTTCGCTTTCACACCCCAGATCTTTTCTGTGTAGTTGATCATGTTGAACTCGGCGAGCGTCCGGCCGAAGTGCGCGACGACGTGATCTTCGAAATGGCGGATGGGTTTTTTAAAGAGCCCGTAGCGGATTTGCGCTATGGAGTAATCCGCCACCATGCGCACGGCTTTGCGCGGCCCAATGTTAGCGAGTGCTTGCGCGGGGTTGATGGGGTAGTCGTAGAATTTACCCGCGATGAATTGCCGCGTTTGACGTTTAACTTCTATCCAGTTTTCCTTTATAAGTCCCTCGATAAAGCCATACAGATAGGGGTTCTTCGAAAAGAAGCGGTGCGGGCCGTTGTCCGTGCGGAACGTAAGTCCATCCGGCTCCGTAAACGAATACGTTTTAGCGAGGCCGCCGACGCGGCTAGACTTTTCATAGAGCGTAAATTTCTTTCCGGCGCGGGAAAGCTCCATCGCGGCAGCGAGCCCCGCGGGACCGGCACCCAGAATGCACGTTTCTTCCATCCGCTCATCGTACCGGCATTATGGAATAAAAAAAAGACGTCCCTCTGTGGGACGCTTTTTCTCGTAATGGGTATTTTTTACCCTTCTATTTTGATACCCATGTTCTTCGCGGTGCCTTCGATCATGCGGCCGGCCGCGGGGATGTCGTAGACGTTCAAGTCCGGCAACTTCCGTTCCGCAATCGCGTTTACGTGCGCGCGGGTTACTTTACCGACGATCTTCTTCGCACCTTCGGCGGAGCCCTTTTCAATGCCGGCGTATTTCTTTAAAAGCGCGGCCACCGGCGGGGTCTTTAGCTTGAACTCGAAGCTGCGGTCTTCGAAGACCGTGATTTCCGCAGGGACGACGTCTCCCATCATATCCTTCGTCGCTTCGTTGAAGCGCTTACAGAAGTCTTGGATATTTACGCCGTGCTGGCCGAGCGCGGGGCCGACGGGCGGCGTCGGCAGGGCCTTGCCGGCTTCGATCTGTAATTTTAATACTGTCTTAATAGGCTTTGCCATATATTTGTTATTTTAGAGTTTCTGTATCTGCAACGAATCGAGTTCGACCATCGTGTCCCTGCCGAAGATTGGCGCGAGGACCTTCACTTTACCCTTCGCCTCGTCCACTTCCGAGACCTTCGCCTCGTAGTCCTTGAAAGGGCCGTCGGTTATTTTAACCATATCGCCAGGGCGGACGTCAATCGCGAAGCTTGTCTTTGTATCCCCCATGCGCGCCATCAACACGTCTATTTCATCCTTCGAAAGCGGCGTCGGCTGGGTGCTGTCTGCGCCCACGAAGCCTGTTACGCGGGGCGTATTACGCACCAAGTACCACGAGTCGTCGGTAAGTACCATGTCTACGAGTACGTACCCGGGGTAGATCTTTTCTTCAATCTCGCGGCGCTTGCCGTTCTTAATCTTAATTAATTTTTCTTTCGGCACGAGCACGTCGAAAATCTTATCGTCCATGCCTAAGGACTCCACGCGTTGCTTCACGTAGCGCACCACGGCGTCTTCATAGCCGGAGTAGGTACGGATGGCATACCAGTGGCGGCCTTCGCCTTTCTGCTTCTTAGATTGGGTTATCGGCATCATATGGTTATTGGAGCAAATAGTTGTTCAAGGCGTAGAGAAGCGCGTAGTCGACGGCGCCGAGGAAGGCGGCGATGCCGATAGAAAGCACGACAACTACGGCCGTCATGCGGATGGTTTCTTGCGCTGTCGGCCAGTTGATTTTGCTAAATTCGGCGCGCGCTTCGGTGAAGAAGGATGTAAGGCGGTTCATTGGGTTCTATAATACCAAGTTCGGGTAAAAAGTGCAATAAGCCTCTAAGTATCGATGTTTTTGACGGATAAGGCGTGGGTTTGGATGAAGTGCTTACGGGGCTCTACTTCCGAACCCATTAAGATATCGAAGAGTTTATTGGCGTCTTCGGCGTCCGCTACCGTTACCTGCTGGAGAATACGGTTTGCAGGGTCCATGGTCGTTTCCCATAGCTGTTCGGGGTTCATTTCACCGAGACCTTTGTAGCGCTGGACGTTCGCCTCCGGCATGGTCTTTAAGATGCGGTCTTTGTCTGCGTCGTCGTAGGCGTACTGCACGGTCTTACCCTTGTTGATCTTGTAGAGCGGCGGCTGAGCGATGTAGATGTAGCCACCTGCTATTAAGGGTTCGAAGTGGCGGTAAAAAAGCGTAAGGAGGAGCGTCCTGATGTGCGCGCCGTCAACGTCGGCGTCTGTCATGATGACGATCTTATGGTAGCGGAGCTTAGAAAGGTCGAAGGATTCGGCAATGGCGGTGCCAAGGGCGATTACAAGGAACTTAATTTCTTGGAACGCGATGATCTTGTCCATGCGCGCCTTTTCAACGTTTAAAATCTTTCCACGGAGTGGAAGTATCGCCTGCGTGCGGCGGTCGCGGCCCATCTTGGCCGAGCCGCCCGCAGAGTCTCCCTCAACGATGAAGAGTTCGGATTCTGCCGGATGTTTACTCGAGCAGTCCGCGAGCTTACCCGGGAGCGTAAGGCCTTCGAGTACGCCTTTGCGGAGCACAGTGTCTTTTGCGGCTTTTGCAGCTTTACGGGCTTTTGCAATAAGGAGACAGCGCGCGACGATCTTTTTAGCATCGTCGTCATTACGCTCCAAAAAGTCCTTAAAGGCTTCGGCTACGACGGTTTCCACCGCTGCGCGGGCTTCGGTGGTGCCGAGCTTGGATTTCGTTTGGCCTTCAAACTGCGGTTCGGGGAGTTTTACGGAAATTATGGAAACGAGGCCGTCGCGTACGTCGTCGCCTGTAAGGTTTTCATCCGCGGACTTAATAGCGTTCTTCGCGCGGGCAACGTCGTTAACCACGCGGGTGATCGCGGAGCGGAAGCCCGTGACGTGCGTACCGCCTTCGGGCGTGTGAATGTTATTGGCGAAGCTAAGCTCTTTCGTATCGAGCGTATTCGTATACGTACAGGCGACTTCTACGCTGATAGGGCCGACGGCTTTTTCAACATAAAACTGTTCGGACTGGAGCGGGGTCGGTTCGTCTGTAAGGCTCTTAATGAAGGATTTGAGCCCCCCGTCGAAGTAGAAGTTGTAATAGACGGGCGCATCCTCTTTGCGGGTATCGGAAATTTCTATATTAATCCCCTTCGTGAGGTACGCCTGCTGGCGTACGTAGTGGAGGATCTTATGTAGGTCGTATTCGGTAACAGGAAAGATTGTGGAGTCGGCGCGGAAGAGCACACGCGTGCCGGTAGCGCCCCAAAACGGCGCTTTGGAAGAGCTGCCGACTTTCTTTATTTTCGTTTTCGGGATACCGCACGAATATTCTTGTTCGTAGAGCGACCCCTCGCGCGAAACCTGTACGACGCACTTCGTAGACAGGGCGTTTACGACGGAGACGCCCACGCCGTGGAGGCCGCCGGATACTTTGTACGACTCGCCGCCGAACTTACCGCCGGCGTGGAGCTTCGTTAAAACGGTTTCCAAGGCGGATACACCTGTTTGTGCGTGCACTTCTACGGGGATACCGCGGCCGTCGTCCTTAATGGCGATGGTGTCGTCTGGCAGGATCTCCATCACGATATTTTTGGCGTGCCCCGCCATTGCTTCGTCGATGGAGTTGTTTAAAACCTCCCACACTAAGTGGTGTAGGCCGTCGACTCCCGTGGAGCCGATATACATGCCGGGGCGCTTACGTACCGGATCAAGCCCTTCGAGAACGAAGATATCCTTAGCCCCGTACGATGGTTTTTTCGCCTTATCTTCTGCCATGTTTCAGTACCTTAGTATACCTTAAAAATCACCTTATTTCAAACAAGAGCTTTTCTTTCATGGCGTCCATAATATAGCTTAAGAAAGAATCTGCTTCGGCGTCGGTAAGGGTGCGGTCATTCGATTGGAAAATGAAGCGGAGGGTGGCGCTTTTCTTGCCTTCGGGCATGCCTTTGCCTTCGTAGAGGCTTATGAAGCGGATATCCGTGAGATCTTTCGGGACGTCGTGCCAAGCGGCGTCCATTATCGTGCCAATCTTTACATTTTTAGCGACCATGAACGAAACGTCGCGCACGATGGATGGGTATTTGGGTATTGGCGTATAGTGCGGCAGCGGCGAGACGTGCGGCAACAGTTTCGTAAGCGATAGTTCGGCGTAGGCGCTCACGTGACCTATTTCAAGGCGGATTATCTTCCCTACTACCTCGCCCTTAACGGCAATTACAAGCGTTTTATTTTCTTCGGCAAATAGCGCGTCCCCTACACCAAGACGTGTAAATATGGTTTCTACGATGCCGCGTACGGCGCGGAACGCCTCTTCGTCTTTCATTCCCTTGCTTGCGAGCGCTATACCGCATAGGACTTCTTCTGCCGGCTCGTGATTGGTCTTTTTATGGAAGGCGGAGCCGATTTCGAAAAGTGCGGCCGCCTCGAAGGATTTCAAATTAAGCGTGATGGCGTTTTCCGCTCCTTCCATAAGGCTGGGGCGGAGGAAGGCTTGTTCGGATGTTAAGGAGTTTTCTAAAGCGACTTCACCCTCGGCCGAAAAGGAGCGGGTGAGGATTTCGGTAAAACCTAACGGGACAAGCATGTCCTGCAACGAGTCTTTCAGCCGGCGCATGGGTTGTGTTGCTGCCGCCGTTACCGTGATGCGGGGCGGCGTGGCGAGCAGGTCGGCATACCCTTGTAAGCGGGTAATTTCCTCAACGATGTCTTCGAAGTGGGTGATATCCGTGCGTTCGACGGGCGGCGTTACTTTTTTACCCACTACTAGAAAGCCAAGGCGCTTCAAGTTTGCAAGACAGTCTGCTTCCGTGAAGGTAAATCCCGTAAGTGCATTAAAGCGTTTACTATCGAAGGTCATTGCTACGGGCTTTACGGGTTTTGGGTAGGTGTCGCACACGGCGCCAGCCTTACCGCCGCAGATTTCAGCTATCAGTTCGAGCGCGCGCAAGATGCCGCGCTCGGCAAGCGCAGGGCTTATGTTATGCGAAAAGCGTATAGAGGCGTCCGTTGTAATGCCTACGCGTTTGGATGTTTTGTAGATTAGCGTGCCGTCGAAGTTGCCGGCGGTAAGTACGATGTTTTTGATTTTCGTCGTAATCTCCGCACGCGTACCACCTTTAATACCCGCGATATCGAGTGCATTGCGTGCATCGGAAAGTACTAACGCGCTCGGGTTTAGCTTTAATTCTTTTCCATCAAGCGTCGTTACTATCTCCCCTTCGTGCGCCTGCCGCGCCACGAGTTCATTGCCTTCCATTTTGTCTGCATCGAATGCATGGAGTGGTTGACCGGTTTCTATCGTGACGTAGTTCGTGATATCAACGAGGCCGTTGATGGAGCGGATGCCGTAGGCTTCGAGCGCTTCTTTCATCCATACAGGCGTACTGCCGAGGGAAATGCCTTCCACGCGGCACGCGATAAGGCGGCGGCAGAGATTCGGTACTTCGATTGCCGGCTGTATTTTATTCTTATGTGTCGCTTTCGGTGCGACGAGCTTTGGTTCTTTGTACGGCAGTTTACAGATAGCGCTCACTTCGCGGGCGAGGCCGCGATAGCAAGCGGCATCTGAATACCTATTGGGCAGGATCTTTACGTCGAGGACGTCGTTTTCGCACGATTCTATTTCGAAAAGATGCGCGGTAATTTTTTCTGCCACGATTTCTATCGCGGGGAGTTCGGGAATAAGGCGTTCGAGGGTTTTATAATTAAACTTCATGGGAATTAAAACTGATTATTGAAGCGCAAATCAGCGCCGTAAAAGAGACGAATATCCGTAATACCGTATTTAATCATCGCGAAGCGGTCGAGCCCTCCGCCGAAGGCGAAGCCGCTTATTTTTGCAGGGTCGTAGCCAACGCCCTCGAGTACCGCAGGGTGCACCATGCCACCACCCATCACTTCGAGCCATTTCCCGTTTTCCATCCGAATATCTATTTCAACGCTTGGTTCAGTGAACGGAAAGTAGCTGGGGCGGAAGCGCACGTCTACCGCGCGCTCAAAAAACCGTTCGCAAAAACCTGTTATTACGCCTTTAAGGTTTGCTAGGGATATACCCTCCCCCACCATTAGCCCTTCGAATTGGTAGAAGTTAATTTCGTGCGAGGCGTCCGTCGCCTCGTTGCGGAACACGCGCCCCGGCACGATTATTTGGAACGGCGGTAAGTGCTTTTCCATATGGCGTACCTGCATGGGCGAGGTATGCGTACGCATTAATGTCCCCTTATCGGTTGAAACCCATAAGGTATCTTGCATATCGCGTGCCGGATGGTTCTTCGGGATATTCAAACTATCAAAGTTATATTTTTCGGTTTCGAGTTCCGGCCCCTCGACTACAGAGAAGTTCATAGACGAGAAAATCGTGCGGATACTGCGTTCCACGAGCGTTAAGGGGTGCAGGCGGCCATACACGGGGCGGATCGCGGGCATTGTCACGTCGAACGCTGCGGCTTCATTACTCCCTGCTATGTATTTTTCGCGGCGGGCGTACGCTTCTTCGAGTAGCCTCTTCGTTGCTTGGGCCGCGGGCGCTACGGTCTTTTTTTCGGCAAGCGGGAGTTCGCCGATGGAGCGCATAAAAACGTTCAGGCGACTCTTGCGGCCGAGGTATGTAGCGTGCCACGCGTCGAGCGCCGCAATGTCCTTGGTTTTTTCAAGGGCGTCCAGTGCCTCGCGCTCTAATCCGGCGATATCCATATAATAGTAAAGATAAAGGACGGCGTATAAAAAAAGAAGCCCTCCCTAGATACCATGTGGTATTCCTAGGTGGGCTTCTCGGCTGGGATGACGATTATTTCTGTCTCTTCGTGCCGAAGGATTCGGGTTGGCATAGTGCCTTTCCCAAATCGTCCGTGCAGCAGGAGTACCACGCAAAGGATTCGCCATTCCTTTGTATTTCATGTACTTTGCCGCAATTACACTTGAGGTGGGTCGCTCCCGCCTGCGGAGTGATTTTTACCCGTAGTTCGGGCAGTGGCGGCTTCGGTATCAGATTCGGAAGGATTTCCCCTTTCGGCTCCGGCGAAGTTTCAGGAACGGGTTCTACGGGTGCGGGCGGAAGGTATGTTCTCGGAACCTTCATTGGAGGAGATTTCCATGGTACGTCTTCCGGCGGAACGAACGTCCGCTCAGGTACCGCCATACCATCAAGTTTTTCTTTCGCGGCTTTCGCGGCGTCGCGGGCTTCTTCCGCAAGCGCAGTACTGCGCCTAACCTCTTCCGTAAGGTTTTTTTGGCCTTCAACGAGCTCTTCCCTGAGCTTGTCTTGGGCATCGGTATTCTTGTCTATACTACGGGCAATAACCCTCAGCGAAGAAAGAACCTCCTTCCATTCACTGTCCTCTTTCTCTTTATCGGTTTTCTTCGGCCGAGGGAGGGCGGCATTCGAGGTTTCGAATTGCCATTTGACCTTTGTACCGCTCGTTGCCGAGCCGACGAAGAGAAATGGCAACATCAGCACCCACAGGGCGATAGAGAGCCATTTAGACACACTCGGAAAAATGTCATTGGCGATACATCCCGTAAAGATGCTGCCAATGAGCATCAGGATGCCGAGCTTGGCGCTCGTCGTCAGGGTAACGACGAATGCGGTAATCGCCAAGATCACAGCGGCTGCATTCAGTACGTGCTTCCAATTCTTACTCATGGAACTGAACTCCTAGAAAAGGTGTGAAAGACGTGGAAACCACGTCCAGTAAATCGTCATTTCAAGCATCCGGAACATCCAGATTCGCTGGCGTTATTATACTACTAAATTAGTATTTCGTCAATAGCTCGCGTGGATAACTAAAAAAGCCCCATTTTTAGGGGCTTTTCAGGGGTATTTCAGGGCTTTTAGAGTTGGTTGTCCATGCCGAGCGAGCCGTTGTCGTCTTTTGTCGCTTTTGGGCTGCAAATCTTCCTGTCCGCCTCAAATTTAGTCCATGCTGCCTTATGCGCGGCTTTCATCGCCCCGCGGGCGGACTTTGCCGAATTTTTGTAGGCGTCCCATGCTGCTTTCGTGGCTGCGCGACGCGTCTTTGCGTCTGTCTGCGTCCATGCCGCTTTGAGCGACGCTTGGCGCGTTTGGAGTGCGGTTTTTATTGCCGGATATTGTACGTCCCATGCCGCAATAATGGCGTTGTCGCGCACGTCTACTGCCGTTTGCATGCACGAAAGCGCGGTGGCGCTCAGTGCCGCGTTATTTCCTTTTTCTTGCGCTGCCGCAGGCAGAGCTGCAAAAACAACCGAAACCGCACCGAACGTTACTGCTAATTTAGTAAATGTATTCATATGTCTTAATATACTATTCGGCGATATGAGTTGCAATAAAAAAAGTCCGCAGCGCCCTAGTGGCACGCTGCGGATTTTTGGTGTGGCTGGAGAGGGTGGAAATTACTCCTCTCGTCGCATGTCTTCGACTCGCCTTTCATGATGATTTCGAAGAGCTGGTTCTTGTTGAGTGTTTTCACAGGTTAGATCGGGCGAATGATGATCTCCCCACTCTAAATCGCCTGGCTGAACCGAATCCCCAAATCGTTCGTATAAAGGCAACATGATTACCCTCCGTGAGCTTAGTGAGGTGGGCTGAAACCTACGCTAGGCGCTAATATAGCACAGGTATAAGTTTTTAGTCAAGTCTTTCTGTGGAGAAGCTAAGGATGATTAATAATAAGATGAATCGTCCTCGTCGCTTCGCTTCCCTCGGACGCCCCTTTTCGAATTCTAACCTTTCCGCCTGCTGGCGGATCGGGATGAATTCGAGCGTCGGCCAAGGACGGGGCTTCGCCCCTTTTCCTTAGCACAATTAAAAGCCGGCCCAATGTGGGTCGACTTTTAATTGTGCCAAGGGCGAGGATCGAACTCGCGACAGTCGCCTTATGAAAGCGATGCTCTACCACTGAGCTACCTTGGCGTGATAATTGCTCAGTATAACGTTCTTGTTTCAAAAAATAAATACACGTGGTATAATAGCCTTGCGGCGTGGAGCAGTGGCAGCTCGCCGGGCTCATAATCCGGAGGTCGTCCGTTCGAATCGGACCGCCGCAAC
>JAHFLO010000009.1 GCA_023244855.1 Candidatus Harrisonbacteria bacterium
TGAACAAGAAAAAACCGGCCGCGTAGGCCGATTTTATTTTTTCTTTTTGCGGAGGAAGGTGGGGATATCCCACATGTCGAGGGCTTTTTTGCCTTCGTCTTCTTTTTCTTTTTCCTTATCTGCTGGCTTTTGCTTTACGGAAGATGTTTTCTTTTCCGGCGCGGACACATCCGCACGTGGCTCCATGCGCTCATACGCCGGCGTTTCAAACGAATCTATTTTTTCGCCGAATAAATTCGTAAGCAAGGGCTCCGCCTTTTTTACTATATTTACTTCGTTAAAATTCGTCGCGATCATAGTGACTTTCAAAACGCCCTGCCGTAATTTACGGTCGTGATATGCGCCGAAAATAATCTTCGCGGCCGGATCCACTGCCTCAGTAATAACCTTTGCCACGTCCTGCACTTCGCTCATCTTCAAGTCGCGACTGCCGGATACGGAAAAAAGCACGCCGCGCGCGCCGTCTATGGCGGTTTCTAAGAGTGGCGAACTAATTGCCTGGTTTACTGCGACCGACGCCCTGTCCTTGCCACTCGCGGTACCAATACCAACGATTGCCCCGCCCGCGCCTTGCATGACGGCACGCACGTCGGCAAAGTCCACGTTCACGATACCTGGCATGGTGATAAGTTCGGCAATGCCGAATACGGCGTTTTTAAGCACCTCGTCGATAGCCTCGAAGGCTTTTATTATAGACGTTTCCTTATTAATTATCGAAAAAATACGGTCGTTGGGGATTATGATAAGGGCATCCACCTTTTCTTTGATCTTCCCTATCGCTTCCTGCGCAATCTTCGAGCGCTGGCCGCCCTCGAACGCAAATGGCTTAGTTACAACGGCAATGGCGAGCGCGCCAATTTCTTTCGCAATTTCGGCAACTACTATCGAGGCGGACGATCCCGTACCACCCCCCGTTCCTGCCGCGATGAACACCAAATCCGCACCCGTAAGGGAGTCCACAATTTCCTGCCGCGACTCCTCAGCCGCCTGCCGGCCCAGCTCAGGGTTCATACCGGCGCCCAAGCCACGCGTAATATTTTTGCCTATATACAGCTTCTTATGCGCCACGCAATAGTCCAAATCCTGCGCGTCGGTATTCACCGCTATAAACTCCACGCCACGCACGGGATCCTTTTGCATGCGCGTGATGACGTTGCCGCCCGCGCCGCCAACGCCCACCACCTTGATATTCGCGAGCATACGCCCCTTCGCGCGCGAAGCCGGCTTACGCGGCGCTGCCGCAGGCGCAGCTTTTTTCTTGGCTGGCTTAACTGGCGCAACCTTCTTTTTAACCTTTTCCTTTTCCTCCTTTTTCTTCATTGATATAGGTTGCCTTATGCTACGCCCATCTTACGAACGAAGCAAGAACGCAACGCTAGGGCATAAAATAATTAACAAGCTTCGCAAAAAAATCTTTCACTCCGCCATGCGAACTTTGGGAATCATGCCCGCTATCACGCGCCGCGAGAGCCAAGCCCACCGCGCACGCATATTCGGGGTCTTCGAGCTTGAGCGCCACGTCACCCGAAGAAACATCGAGGCGAGAAATATCTGGCATACCGACCTGTGCGGGCAAACGTAATTCCTGCCGCGCAAGGTCCGCAACTCCCGCAAGCTTCGCGCCGCCGCCCACGAGCACCACGCCCGCGGGTAGCAATCCATCCTTTTTTATTTTCTTAAGTTCCCCCGCCACGAATTCAAAAATCTCCGTCATGCGCGCCTCGATGATTTCGGCGACGTACCTACGGGGCGCCGCGCCCTTTGCCCGCGCATCCATCTTTTGCAAATCGATCGCCTCACGCGCGGAGACGTCCTTCGCGAGCGCATACCCAAGCGAGCACTTTATTGCCTCCGCCGCAGGGATTGAAATCTTAAGGCCTATGGCGACGTCATTGGTAACATTCGCCGCGCCCATGGGGATACTTGCTACGTGTAAAAGCTTCCCCTCTTCATACACGACAAGCGACGTGGCTTCGGCGCCAATATCGACCACAGCAACGCCAAGATCCCGCTGGTTTTTAGAAAGCACGCTCTGGCTCGATGCTAAAGGGCCGAAAAACGGCACGGCATCTTCACCCCCCGCAACTTCGACGGCGCGCATGAGAGCGGCCTTCGCCGGCTCGAACACATCGATAACCATACTCGAAAGCTCAAGGCGATTTCCCACCATACCAAGGGGATTTTTGATTCCCGTCACGCCGTCGACGGCATATTCCTGATGTATAAAGTGTATTACGGAGCGATTAGCAGGGATGGCGACCGCCTGCGCCGCTTGGTCGACACGTACGATATCGTCATGCTGTATTTGATTATCGGCGCGCGAAACGGCCACGATGCCGCGCGACGGCTGCGCTTTAGCATACACGCCCGCAATACCCACAAAAATAAGAGGATGCTCTCCCGAATGCGCGGCCGTCGCCTCGCGCAACATCTGGTTTATCGCGCCCGCAACTTCGTCCGGGTCATCAACCGCGCCCTTACGCATGCCGCGCGACGGAATTTTAGAGAGCGAACTCACAATCACAACGTTATCGCGCGAAAGCTCGCCATACAACGCCTTTATGGAAAATGAGCCGATATCGAGCGCTAAAAAGGATTTATTTTTCTTACTCATGGATTGCTTTGGGAAGTATGGCGGCGAGAATCTCTTGCTCCTTCGCTTCCATTTTTACGGTATCATGTTTTCCGTGATGGTCATATCCCAATAAATGGAGAAATGCATGCACCGCCATGAAGGCAAAATCTTCGCCGTGCGTCGCGATATATTGAGGATTTATATACAATTCACCGAGATCACGAACACCCGAAAGATCAGGGCGCGGAAAACCCTTCGGCGCAGGATACGCTAAAACGTTCTTTTCCATAAAGGCGTTGCCCACGATATATGCCTCAGCATGCGCGGCCGTTATCCCCATATGCGCGGCCGCGGCCATAAGAATATCTTTCAAGCGCGACGCGTGGTCAGCATAACGTGCGTCTAAAACGGCAATTTCCACTTCCATTGTGACCACAGTATACGGCGCATGCGTGCAAAAAAAAAGACCCTCGACGGAAAAGGCACCGCCGAGAGTCCAATCCAAGCATCAGGAAGGCAATGGCGTCCTAATACCCGAATTATTCAAGACTATGACGAAAGCTTTTCTTTGACAATCTCTCCTACAAGCTTACCGTCTGCTTTACCCTTTAACTGCGCCATCGCTTCTTTCATAACCATCGGAAAATCTTTTGATGCGGATGCAGCGATAATCGCCTCAACTGCGGCGACAACTTCTTCGCGCGACATCTGCGCGGGCAAATACTTTGCTAAAAATTCACGCTCTTTTAATTCTGCCTCCGCAAGCTCAGGGCGGCCACCTTCGGTAAACTGCTGTACTGAATCTTCGCGGCGCTTCGCTTCTTTTGCGAGTACGTCGAGTACTTCCTCGTCGCTCATTTCAGGCGGTAAACCCTTACCGCGCTTTTCGATAGACTTCGTATTTACTGCCGCAATTGCCATACGCAAAATGCCAAGCGCGAAAGAATCGCCGCTTTTCATCGCAGCCTTCATGTCGTCCATTAAACGCTCTTTCATCATAGACTCTAGAACTTCATCGACGGGCGCTTCTTCACCTCTACGGTGACGCCCATCTTCTTGTCGAGCGCAATCTTTGCGCGCTTACCCTCGCGGTGGAGCGCCGAAAGGCGGCGCTTCGTCTTGTTAACAGCGCGCTTGCGCGTGCGACGGCCGCGTGCCTCTTTTAAAACGCCTGCGTGTTGAACCTTCTTTGTGAAGCGGAAAAGAAGCTGCATCGGCGACTCCCCTTCGCGCTTTAATATACGTAATGGCATAAATAAGTTCTTATAGTATAGCGAAGTGAGGTGTAATCGTCAATTAGGGTCTTACCCCCTGTATTTTAGCGAAAATCTCCTCCACGGACTCCGTAGGGGGGTTATTTACTACCGTGTGCATTGAACCGCCCTTGTCGCCGATGTAGCGCGGGATCACGTGCACATGCAGGTGCGGGATAGCCTGCCCCGCAACCTGCCCATGGTTAATGCCTATGGTAAAACCATCCGGATGTAAGGCGTTTTTGAGCAATGCAGTAACGGCACGGATGGCGGTAAAAAGAGTCCCCACATCCCCGCCGTGCAAATCCAAAAGAGTTTCCGCATGGCGCTTGGGGATTACGACCGCATGCCCTGCGGAACGCGGCTCGATGTCTAAAAATGCCACTGTGTGCATATCTTCATGAATAAGCGCAGCGGGGAATTCCCGCCGTGCTATTTTACAAAACAAGCAATCCATTAGAGCCTCTTTTTAACCGCCTCGACGAACTTTACGAGAAGTACGGTTTCTTGCGCGCCGGTTTTTAAGTCGCGGATTATAATTGACTCTTCAAACGCCTCCATCTGCCCGAAAATAAGCGCGAGCTCCGCGCCGTTTTTGTCCGCTGCCGCAAGCTGGCCTTTAAGCGAATCTTTACCGAGCGATTCTTCCACGTGCACGCCCCCGCGGCGGAGCGCTTCTATAAGGGATAAGCTCTTCTTCTTCGCCAAATCCCCGATGTGGATAAAGTGAACACGCGGCTTCGGCTTTGCCGTAACCGCCGTCCCCTGTTTTGTAAGCGCTACACCCACGCGTTCAAGTCCCACCGCGCAGCCGACAGCCGGCGTCGCCTTCGCACCCATAAGTTCCAATAAATAATCGTACCGGCCGCCGCCTGCAAGCGCCGCGTCCCATCCTTCTGCAAAAATCTCAAACACCGTGCGGCTATAGTAATCCAAACCCCGTACGAGGTGGTTATCGAGCATATACGAAAGCCCCAGCTCGTCTAAGTACTCAAGCACGAGCTTAAAGTGCCCGCGGCACAAGGTGCAGAGCGAATCTATCATCGCCGGCGCGCCCGCCTTCGTTACCTCACACTCCTTTTCTTTGCAGTCGAGCACGCGCAACGGGTTCACCAAAATACGCCGCTTGCATGTTTTGCATGACGGACGGCTCTTATAATAATCCACGAGCTTCTTGCGGTAGATGGGCCGGCACTGCTTGCACCCAATACTATTGATGCGGATTTCGAGCTTCGCAACTTTCATCTCTTCGAGGAAGCGGTACGCCATGGCGACGATCTGTGCGTCGTATACCGGATCACTTTCGCCGCCGATGATCTCGAAGCCCGCTTGGTGGAACTGCCGCACGCGGCCTTCCTGCGGCTGTTCGTGGCGGTAGAGCGGCCCGAAATAATACAATTTTACCGGCTGGGGAACGTGCGCCATGCCGTGCTCGACGTACGCGCGCGCAACAGACGCGGTAGCTTCGGGCCGAAGCACAAGCGAATCATCGTCTTTAGTCTTTAAGACGTACATCTGCTTTTCGACGATATCCGACGCTTCGCCTACTGTACGCTCAAAAAGCGCCATCGGTTCAACGATCGGCGTGTCGATACGCTCAAAATTATACTGTTCGCCCAGTTCGCGGGTAACTTTGCGCAGTTTTTCCCACAAGGGCTGATCCTTGGGCAAAATATCGTGCATGCCCTTTACGCTCTGTAACGCTTTTTTAGATAGTGCCATATTTTTTTATAGAGTTGGGTATGTTTGTTCTTCAAAAATGCTGATGCGGTTGAACGGGAAGAGGCGGAGCAAAGCGCGACCTACGACGTATTTCTTTTCGAGCGGACCCCACGCGCGCGAGTCGTAGCTGTTGCTGCGGTTGTCGCCCATTACGAAGTAATGATCCCCGTCCAACTTCGTATGCACCGTACCTGAGGTGCTAATCCCTTTCAAATATGCAGATTCGTCAACCTGCTCGCCATTAATAGATAACACGCCGTTTTCGACATCCACCTGCTCGCCGGGCAACCCCATGATGCGCT
The DNA here is from genome assembly GCA_023244855.1 of Candidatus Harrisonbacteria bacterium. Classification (GTDB taxonomy): domain Bacteria; phylum Patescibacteriota; class Minisyncoccia; order UBA6257; family UBA11618; genus CALRGO01. The sequence continues at coordinate 5,853 of JAHFLO010000009.1, forward strand.
TAATGTAAAACGTGGACGTGTCCCCCGGGTAGCGAAAGACCACTACCTCGCCACGCATCGGCTCACGGAAGCGGTACGTAAGCTCATCAATTATCAAATAATTGTTTTGTGAGATGTTCGGCTCCATGGACGCGCCGGAAACAAGAAACGGCTGAAAGAGCACCGCACGAATGCCGAAAACGACGATCGCGGCTATACCGATAGTCTTAATTACTTCCCATAAAGATGCCCAAAAACGTTGCATAGTAAGCCCAGTATACGGAGTTGCTCGCGCGGCGTCAAAAGGCCTTATAACGCCGCTATCGCTTCCGCGAAAACCGCGTCTATTTTCTTGCGGTCGGCCGCGGAAATCTTCTTTAATACCAAGTCTTCCGCCTTTTGCCGCTTGCGCTCTGCTACAGGCCGAATGCCCACGCGCAACCGCCAAAAACCGTTGGTACGCAGGTGGTCGATAACGTTTTGCACCCCCCTGTGGCCGCCGGCATTGCGGGCAAAGGAAATCTTGTAACTGCCGATAGGGATATCCGAATCGTCTTGCGCGACGAGAAGCTCCGCGGGCTTCAGTTTATATTTTTTAAGCGCCTGCACGACGCACGCGCCAGATTCATTCATATACGCGTCCGTCGTAAGCATTTTTAAATCGCTCTTAGGATGCGCGGCGATAAGCGCCTCCACGAACAAATGCCCCACGTTATGATACGTCGAGCCGTATTCGGGGTCGGGGTTACCGAGACCTATTACTAATTTAACGCCGTTCATCGATTAGAATTCCCCTTAAAAATAGGCCGCAGTCGCTTCCACGGAATTTCCGAGCGAGAAGCCGGATCTTTCAACGAGGAATACTGAAGTATTCCGAGGAGAAAATCGGGATTCGCAGCCGGAAATAACTGGAAGCGACGCGGATATTTCTTCATAAACTATTTTTAAGGGGGGTTCGTATGGTTATTGTTGCCGTAAATGACGATCCGCCGGCAGGAATTGAGGTAATTGCGGAAAGCGGTAAAGAAACGTCCGCTACGGCAGGATTATTCTCCAAAATCCCCTTAAACGCAATAACTGCCTGTTCGTTTGCCGCCGTGCCTTGAATCGCGATGGTGCGCGCGGCGGCATCGAGATCTATGCGCGTAAGCGTAACGCGCGTTCCCGCGGCAACATATAGTGCGCGTAAAATATCCGCCTGCGGAGCGGCACGCGTTCCCGCACTAAGCGCCTTTTCCGTAAGGGCGTTGAAGTTTGCCGCCTGCACTGCAAGCGCTGCGACTTCGGCATTACCTGCTCCTGTGCCCGTTCCATATAAGCTCGCTGCAAGCGAATTTTCGCGGCGGATCATCAGCATATCGAGCACGACATAGAGGGCTACCGTAATTGTGAGCACCGAAAGCGCGACTGCGCGCCAGAGGGAAACGAAACGGCGCACATGATTACGCTCGAACTCATCTTCCGTACCCACGCGCGCGAGACTTATAAACGTGTCGTCTGCGCGCGGTATAAGGCCGCGGAGCGCCGCGCCCGCGGCAACGCACCACTCTTTGCCGAGCGTCGCGTACCCTGCGAGCGAATATACTTCGAACGGGAATTCTTTCTTAATCCATTCGGCGACCTCCTTGTTAGACGTGGCGTTCACGACGAGCGCCTTCCCTATCTCCCCGTGGAAACGTGAACGGTAAAAGTTGACGAAGCGGCGGATCGCCGCGCCGAGGACTGACTGAAATTCGGCGAGAGTAACTTGGCCAGCCGAAGCAGACTTAGAAAACGCGCCCCATCCGGTAAATTCCGTAAACTGCGGGACACCGCCCTTTACAGCCAAGAGCGTCATGCCGTCGCCCGTGAGGTTTACGACGAGGTAGGGCGCGTCCGTATCCCCCATGTCGGCCGAGGCGGCTAAAGCGCGCGCAAGCGAAAGCGAGGCGAACTCGATTGCAACCGGCAAAAACCACGCACTTATGAGCGCCGTATGGTATGCATCCGCAACACTCGCCTCCACGAAGGCACCCAAGGCATCTACCGAGCCGTCCCCGTTCGGTATGGTACTGATTTTTTGCCAATCGGCGTAGGCGCTGTCCCACTCTATGGGCGAAATCATACGCAAGTTAAGGCGCGCCGCCTCCTCCACCTGCTCGGCACGGGCGGCTGGCACGGCAAACACCTGCGAATATACGGGGCCGGCAGGGAGCGAAACGACTACGGGCAACGCACGGAAGCCGCCCATGCCGCGACGTAGCTCTACACAGGCCGTACGGAAAGCCTGCGCATCTACAATCTTTCCCGCAACGACGGTACCCGCAGGTAACGGCACAACCGCATATGCAGCCACCGCGCCATCTTCGTGCAAAAGGACTAAGCGTAAGGCGCCCTCGCTAATTTCCACGCCATAAGTAGCGGGCGCGGGATTTAACATATGCAAAAACCGATTAAAGCGGGATTTCATTGGTAGAAGATATCGTTACTTTTCCCGAAATAGAGTCTATAGAAAGCGCCGCATCGACGCGCCGCGAAATACCCCTTGCCGTACCGACGGATTGCACGGTAATAGCATTGCCACTCCGATTAACACATACGGCAACGGACGATCCGTTAAACATAAGAGTATAGGTAGGTGACGTATACGACGTACAGGCGGGCGTAGGTGACCACGTTGAATCACGCACAAAGCGACGCGCAACATCCTCTATACCTCCACGAGCACCCGCAAGCGCACGCGATGACGTACGTATTAAATTGTTTGACCGACTAAGCACCACGCCAACCGCAAGCCCCGCCATACCGATAGCTAAAAGAACCGCACCCATCATGATGACGGTAGGTAAAAGCACGGCGCCACGGGAAGACATACCGTAAGTATACTACGGGCTCCAGTTAATGATAATGTCGTCTATCTGCAAACCCGAAGCACCTTCGGTTGAGAGCGCCGCACGGTACCGGATATACCGCCGGTTCTCGACTTCAACGCCCGTAAGGGTAGGTGTAAGTTTTACGGGGCTTGCGGGCGAAGGGCTTACGTCAAACCACGTACTCGCTGCAAAAACTGTGGAAGCTGCGCCTGTAAGCGTACTTGTCGCGTTTGCCGTCGCTATTTGGAACTTGACTGATGTGCCCGCCGGCTGAGTTCCCTTCCACGTAAGCGTATTAAATAATCCCGTAGTTGTTCCTATGTCAAATATATTCGACGTGAATTCGGCGCTCACGTTTGCCGCGCCGGCGCCCGTCTGTGTTTTATATGTAGAAGTTGAAGTGCAAAACGACGCACCGTAATCATTACAATTAAATGTAATCCAACCGACGACATCGCTCCATGCCCAGCCGTTAAAATAACTGTCGATGCCGTTACCTGCCGGATCAATATGCACCTGATACGGTACGGGAGACGGCGAGGCCGTCGTCCCCGACATGCTAATCCACCCTATTAGGTCGTTCCATGCCCATCCTGACAATAAGCCAGTGCCATCGTTCGCCGTTTTAAAATTAACCGTTGCGCACGTATTACCAAGCCGCGTCGTTGCGCAGTCGAACATAATATCACCTATCGAAGAACTCGCATAACCAGCGACCGTCGAAGTCCCTACAAAAACTGACGTAGTGCTTGCCATATCAATCCACCCGAATACATCGTTCCATCCCCATTTTTCGTTCTGCTTTCCTTGCGTATTGATATTAGTAGCCGCATACGCGAACGAAAGGCTTGCCACGAAGACCCCTAGTACGACTAATTTAAGGATGTGATTGTTCATATCAGTTCCCTTGTATGCGGAGTGACCCTGGCACGCTTGTATAATTAAGCCCACCGCCTGTGACAAGGCAAAATTGCGTGGGCGTAGCACCTGCGGCGATTACCGGATCCGCCCCCGGGCATGTCGGTCCACCAATCCAATCCGTCTGTACTATCGATTCATTACGGGTACGCGCCACGTACGCCTCTATCACCTCAGTGGAGGTTGCACCCCCATACCACCATGAGGATGTGATGGTTATTTTTTTTGTCGCGGGATCGTTAGTGCCACCTGCGGTAACGATAGTATCCGTAGCACTGCGCAATACGGAATCAACCATCACGTAATTCGTATAGGTTATGCCGTTTACAGTCGACGTAACAGCTCCTGCGGCCAGAGTGAATCCGCCCGTAGACGTAGCAACATGATATTTTACTCCCGCCGTCGTATTCGCAACCGTTTGCCATGACCCCGCTGCTGCTTCTACAGCAGATTCCGTCGCTTTCTTCGCAAGCAAAGCGCCCGTCTGCGCAACCGGGTCGTTCGCGCCCAAACGGATAAGAAAGCGCATGATGCCGAGCGCCATCATCATAACAGTGACCGCCAAACCTAATGCGACCAAAAGTTCTATCAACGATTGTCCACTATTCAATCTTGCCATTGCAGTAAACACGAACCGACGTACTTGCGACCGTTATTGTGGAGCTTGTAACAGTGGGACAGCCTGCGATAAGCGCATTACCGGAAAGCTTATCAAAGAGGATAGTAGAAGAGACCGCTGGGGCAGAGAATACGGTCGCTGCACCCATGTATGTGACGGACGTTGTGGCATATCCGGCAAATGTCTTATTCGTAGCGCTAAAGAGCACGTACCGGTCGCGCCCTGTCGTGAGATTATCGAACCGCACACCCCAGTACTTATCACCTTCTTGCGAGGCACTACGCTGCGCGGCATCGCGCAACACCGCCGCCATTGCACGCACGGCAATCTTCGGCTCCTGCGTACGATAAAATCGGATAAGGGAAAGCGTAGTGCCGAGAGACGTGATGATAATCAGCACCATAACGATCATGAGCTCGGCGTAGGAGAATCCGGAAGATGATTTTAAGAATTTCATTTTTTAGAACTGGCCGATAAGCTGGTAAATCGGGATGATGACGGACAAAGCAATCAACCCCACGATGCCGCCTAATATAATAAGCATCAAGGGCTCAATTAAGGTCACCATGTTTTTGATAGAGGAATCTATTTCCGAATCATAAAAACTGCCGAGAGTGGCGAGCACTTCGTCTAAATGGCCGGCTTTTTCAGAAACGCCGATAAGGGTAGTGATAACAAGCGGAAACGCCGCCTCGCGCCGGAAGGCGTCGCCAAGCGTAAGCCCGCGTGCAATACCCTCACGCGCTATATGCTGCAACGCCGTTTCAAACGCATAATCCCCTACGGCAGTAGCTGTCAGCTCAAGCGAATCGATGATAGGCAACCCGGCGCGCAGGAGCGACGATAAAGTAGAAGCAAACCGCTGTATAGCGATGCGCTGGAGCACGCCGCGCACAACAGGGATGTGCCGCAACAAGGCGAATAGATACGCGCGGCCGAGGACGGTACGGAAAAAGAAAACCCATAAGAAAGCGGCTGAGAGAAGACCCATTATGCCGAGCGGCAGGATATTACCCGAAACAAATTCCGCGAAAACGAACACCCACGCGACGAACCCTGGGGGTGTGAATCCGCCGGATTTGAAGACATCGGCAATGCGCGGCAGGGCAAACGTAACGAGGAACGCCACAATACCCATGGACGCCACGAAAAGAATGGCAGGGTACGTAAGAGCGGACACTATACGGCGACGCAACTCTTCTTTCTTCACAAGCATTACGCTCAAATTTTCAAACACATTCTCCAAATTGCCTGACAACTCCCCCGCCTTCACGAGGTTTACGAATACCGGCTCGAACTGCTTAGGGTACCGCGCGAAGGTGGTATAAAACGGCTGGCCGCGCTCGAGCGATTCGCGGATTTCCATAAGGAGCGCCTTCATAGCGGGCTTTTCAAAGTCGCTTATTAAAATGTCGAGCGCACGAAATAAATCCGTGCCGGCGCGCAGCATTAAGGCGAGGTACTTCGTAAGGAAAATAATATCCGTCGCGTTAATACCGCGCCGAAACAAGCCGCCGCCCGCAGTCGCAGGCAAAACAGAAACGGGCCGCAGTTCGCGCTGACCAAGAAAACTCAAGACCGCGGCTTGGTTCGGCGCCTCGACGGTACCCCTCACCGTCTTCCCATCCGGCTTCGAAGCGATATACGAAAACTTCATTACCTAAAGTATACCAGACAAAAAGAAAAGCCGGTCCCAGTTGCCTGAGCCGGCTCCATATTTTGAGAATGAGGCACTAATGCTGTACTGATTTCGACTCTATGCGCTTCAGCTTACCCTTGAAATAACAACACAAGAGCCATGCGACGCCGGAGTAAGCTGCCGGCACCACAATTCCCAAAAAAAGCTCGAATCCCGAAACGGCTTTCCTAACGAACCCGTCCGTACCCAAAACGAACCACACGGCAGCTATAAGCGAAGCCAGAAAGCCCGTCTTGTCGAAGAAAAGAAAGCACAGGGCATACAAAAGCCTCATGAGAGATCTCCTTCCGGGGGCATAGAGCCCCCTTTTAGAGGATACGTGCGCCGCCACTGCACAAGCGATATGAACACGAGCGATACGAAACTCATGTAAATAGGCAATACCCATATCGCAAGCGTATGTTCGGTGATACCAAACATGCCGACGGCATACCCCGCGCCACATACAGCATCCGCCCACATGCCCCCGGGATCCGGCTCGCGCATGAGACGGCGCAGGATACCCCCTACTATCCACGCATCGAACGCCATCGCACTATAGAGCGCATACGGAACGGCCGACGGCATCCTTGAAAGGAAGGTCGCCAGCGCTAATCCACCCGCCGCCAAACCGATCCAAGTAATCACCATGCCGAATACGGCAACACTGCAAATCCCACGACGTGTCGCCCATGTCATGCACGCGAAGGCGATGAGCGTATTCACGAACGTGCAAATCGACGGCCCGACATAAGCCAGCGGCGCAGTATGGCAATAAGCGATAGCCATCATAAGGGCAGTGGCACTACATATAGTCCATGCAGTCCCCGTAAACCTGCGCTCTCCCAGCAGGATACCCACATACAAGGGCAAGGCGCCCCCAAGCACTACTAAACTAGAAACCACAGCAATGACGTATTGCCACAT